>PWYR01000024.1 GCA_003567775.1 Ignavibacteriales bacterium
ATAATTGCACCGAGTGTCTGCCCGTTTGTCAGATAACCGTGCTGAGCGATAAGTTGAACGATCTCCTGCTGATTGATGCCGGCTATATCGACTTCCACTACAAGATAATCGCTCTCATTAAATGCATTTTCGATGTGATACGGGAAAGGATAAAAATCATCGCTTGCCAGGTGAATCGACCCGAGGAGATATACGGTTGCGCTTTCCGACTCTATTTTCCAGAAAAGTGCCTCGTCTGCGGTATCGCTTTTTACCGCAAAAATCTGATCTGTGCCGGCAAAAATTAGGAAAATAACTATTGCGCGTAGTATAGTTTTCATAAAAGTCATTTGTCTGTTTATTTCTGATATTGACTAAAAATAATTATATTAATATATGCAAAAGTATACAAAATCTCCCGTTGAAAAGGAAGCGTTGATTAAGAAGATCCAATCGACTCTGAGAATGAAATCGGATATCGTGTTTGCGTATGTTTTTGGATCATTCAATACGGGAGAAAAATTCAACGACATAGACATTGCAATCTACCTGTCGGACGGCGATAGAGCATCGGCTCTTGATAAAGAGCTATCTCTGGAGGTGGAATTGCTCAACCGGCTTCAGTTGCCCGTCGATGTACGAATACTCAATTTTGCTCCGTTGCCGTTTGTTTATAATGTTCTGAAAACCGGTAGAGTTATCGTTGACCGCGACTCCGTGCTGAGATCGGATTTCGAATCACTATCATACAGAAAATATTTTGATTTTAAACGTTTTCGTGATGAATATCTGCGGGAAATAAAAAATGCTCCATTACAACCAGGACAAAATAAATAAACTTGTCTCCGAATTAAGAAAAGCATTTACGCGATTATCCGGCCTCCGGGAAACCGGAAAAGATCAATTCCTTTCATCGGCGGATAAAATAGACAGCGTAAAATACAATTTTGTAGTTGCTATTGAAGCTGCAATTGATATTTGTAATCATATTGTTTCGCAAAATGCATTTCGCGCACCCGACGATTACACAGATTGCTTTAAAGTGCTTCAGGAACAGAATATCATCGATGAAGAATACCTCTTGAAACTTCAGAGTATGGTGAGATTTAGAAACCGGCTTGTTCATATATATTGGGATATCGATAATGAAAAACTATATGAAATTCTTCAAAATGACTTACCGGATCTTGAATTGTATCTTAAAAAGATTATTTACTCATTGAAAATTTAATTATTTATGAAGGGATCACATGTTTTAAACCATACATAATTGTCCAAATTGTTTTACTCTGAAAAATTTTATATATTGTTAACATACCCGCCGTTCTTTATATAATATAGCACGGTAACAAATTCTTCCTCAAGGCAAGATATTTTCAAAACTTATATAATATGCAGGACAAATAATATGCAAGCGAATCAATCTACATCTAACACAACAATTCCCAGTTTTTTCACAAGCGTGTCCCGGAATTATTGGAGTGCCGCAAAACTCACGGAATATCCGAAGGGACTTCTCGAACAAATCAATACATGCAACAGTGTATATCACTTCACATTTCCTATTCGCAAAGGAAAAGGTGAGTATGAAGTGATTCAGGCATGGCGTGTCGAACACAGTCATCACAAGCTGCCGACGAAAGGCGGCTTCCGGTATGCCGATAATGTTCACGCCGATGAAGTAATGGCCATGGCGGCTCTTATGACCTATAAATGTGCGGTTGTATCTATTCCGTTCGGCGGCGCCAAAGGCGGAGTAATGATTAATACTGCAAATTACAGTGTTGAACAGCTTGAGACGATTACCAGAAGATTCACCTCCGAGCTCATTAATAAGAATTTTATCGGACCCGGCATCGATGTCCCCGCGCCCGATTACGGAACAAGCGCGCGGGAGATGTCCTGGGTAGCAGATACCTATCAGGCATTCCATCCCGGCGCAGTCGATGCCCCGGCATGTGTGACCGGTAAACCGTTGAGTCAGCACGGTATCCAGGGACGTAAAGAGGCAACCGGTCGGGGTGTTTATTTTGCATGCCGTGAAGCGTGCAACATCGAAGAAGATATGAAAGTGCTCGGACTTTCCGCGGGACTCGAAGGGAAGACGGCGGTTGTTCAAGGACTCGGAAATGTCGGGTATCACGCTGCCAAATATTTATATGAAGACGGGGTTAAAATGGTCGGTTTAATAGAAATCGAAGGCGGTATTTACAATCCCGACGGACTGGATCTTGAAGATGTGATGCAATACCGGAGATCAAAGGGATCGCTAAATAATTACCCCGGAGCGAAATTCATTGAAAATCCTGCCGATGCATTAGAAATCGAATGCGATATTCTCGTCCCCTGTGCTCTTGAAAATCAGATCACACATCTGAACGCCGATAAAATAAAAGCGAAGATCATCGCAGAGGGTGCAAACGGACCGACAACTCCCGATGCAGAAGAAATTCTTACGAAAAAAAATGTACTAATCATACCGGATATTTATTGTAATGCCGGCGGTGTGGTCGTGTCGTATTTCGAGTGGCTCAAAAATCTGTCACATGTCCGGTTCGGTCGTCTCGGACGCCGTTTCACAGAATCGACAAATGCTCAGTTGCTGCGTGCGATTGAGGTGACCTCCGGCATAAAATTCCCGGATGAGATAATCAAGCAAATTGCGCGTGGTCCCGATGAAGGAGACCTGGTTGACTCCGGTCTTGAAGATACGATGATCCTTGCTTATCGTGAAACTCACAAAATGTGGACAAAGCATGATAAGAAGATCACACAGCGGACAGCGGCGTTTATTAACTCGATCAATAAAATTGCCCAATCATATCTTGATCTGGGTATTTTCCCGTAAGGCAGTGGAAAATCATTAATCTCAGAAAGGACATTCCTGCGGCCTGAATATATAGGCGCCGGGGGTGTCCTTTTTTATTGATTTCAAGTCGAAATCCTTGTATATTACCAAATTATGGGAAAGGAAAAATTGGAACATTTGTACAACGTGCGGCGTCAATTTATAAAAGGGGAACAACATTGACACTTCTAATTAAATAATGTAGTTATGCAGGGAAGGTAATATGGTATCAGTTTTATTTCCAATTGTTTTTATCCTGTTATTCGGGGGGATGCCGGCTGATTCGCAGGAAAACAGTGGCCCGGAGGAACAGCGCTCACCGGAATTATCATTTCGACGTGTACCGAACAGCGCCTTTATTGCAGGTGAACGACTGGTTTTTGACCTCAGCTATGGTATCATTAAAGCCGGCGAAGGAGAAATGCGTATACCCGAGATAACACGTATCAACGGTCGCGATGCGTATCGTGTGCAACTGACCGCACGGTCGGTGTCGCCTTTTTCATGGATTTACCGGGTTGAAGATTTCTGGGAAACTAAAATTGATAAAAAAGGTTTGTTTCCGTGGACGTTCACAGAACGAATTCGCGAAGGAGGATACCGGCGAGAGACGGATATTGAATTCGATCATGTAAATAATGTTGCTATCACCAATGACGAAGAGTATGAAATTCCGGAATACGTCCACGATATGGTATCGGCATTCTATTACATTCGAACGGTCGATTTCAGTGATTTCGAACCCGGTGATAGAATAAGTCTTAAAAACTTTCATCGAGATTCGACTTACACATTTGATGTTCTCTTTCATGGCAGAGAAGAAATCAAGGTGAAAACCGGAACTTTTAATACGCTTATAATTGAGCCGCTTATCAAAGAAGGAGGTTTGTTTAAGCACGAAGGCGCCATTCATATATGGCTCACCGATGATGAACTGCGTGTCCCGGTGCAGATGCGAACACGGGTCCCGGTCGGATCGATTACCGCCGAGTTGGTTCGATATTCGGGATTGCGCGACGCCATTCGAGCACGAGTGCAATAACCTATGACGCGATTTAAACGGATTGATCTTTCTAAAGTACGAACCACTTCAATAAAGGAACGGAAGAGCAAAGTAGGTATACAGGATTTTGCCGGGGTGTACGATCCTACCACGAAATCATTATCTCAATTTATCGATTCGCTCCCGCCGATTCTTGTTGCCGATGATTTTAAAAACGTTGTGCGGCGGGTCGTCGATGCACGGAAGAATAATAAACCCGTCATCGTTATGATGGGTGCGCACGTTATCAAAGTCGGCTGTTCACCGATTATTATCGACTTAATAAAACAGAAAATTGTGACCGCAGTAGCAATGAACAGCGCTGCTGCAATTCATGATGTTGAAACTGCTATGTGGGGTGTAACATCGGAAGATGTAGCGGATAATTTAATGGATGGTTCATTCGGGATGTGGACTGAAACCGGTGAGTTTATTAACGGCGTTTTGACAAAAGCATTCCATGAATCCGATGCCGGTTACGGTGAAGCGCTCGGCGATGCGCTTATTCAGAAAAATGCACCGAATCTGGAATACAGCATACTCGCGGCCGGGATTTCTTCTCAGGTACCTGTTACCGTTCATGCCGCTATCGGAACCGATATCGTTCATCAGCAGCCAAGTATGAACGGAGCCGCGACGGGAGAATTGTCATTCCGGGATTTTCGAACGCTGTGCGAAATTGTCGGCGGTTTAACTGACGGCGGTGTCGTTCTCAATTTCGGTTCTGCCGTAATTCTTCCCGAGGTTTTTTTAAAGGCATTGACCGTTGCACGGAATGTGGGACACCGGGCGAAAGGTTTTATTACAGCTAACTTCGATATGATACAACATTATCGACCACAAATGAACGTCGTACAACGTCCTACTCTTGACGGCGGCAGCGGGTACAGTATTACCGGACACCACGAAATAATGATTCCTCTTCTTGCGGCAACGATTAAAGATGTGATATATAATGATGGACGATAATTTAAAAGATTCTCCCGGACATAATCACCCGGGCGCTTCCGATCAAACGAATATAACTTCCGATGATACAGTATTTAGCGATTTAAATTTGCATCCTTCGGTGTACGCATTGATCGCGCTTATCGGTATATTTTTTCTGTATCAGATTGTGGGCGGTGGTATTACATTGTTGCTGTTCGGATTTGATTTCACAGATGATAATGTGCAGGCAATCCGGCTTGCTACAATGATCGGTCAGATTCTGTTTTTGCTTATTCCTACCTTGTTGCTTATCCGGTTTCAGACGAAGAACATACTTCAATTCGTTCGTATGAAACCGATAGGTTTTTCAGAAGCAGTGTTTATTATTATCGGTGTTATTGCTGCACAACAATTTTTACAGGGATATCTGGTGTTTCAGGATATGATACCGATACCCGAAACAATAAAACCGTTTGTTGATGATATGCGTGAATCGATTGAACAGATGTACCGGACGCTGATTATGGTAGATACGATTCCTGAATTACTTTTTGTGATACTTGTAGTTGCTCTTGTACCGGCTTTCTCCGAAGAGATTTTATTTCGCGGATTAATACAACGAAATTTCGAATATTCATTCGGGCTTGCAGGCGGCGCCGTTGTGGCGGGTATCATTTTCGCATTATATCATCTCAATCCGTTTACGTTAATGCCTTTGATGGCGCTCGGCATTGTATTCGGGTTGCTCGTTTATAAAACAGGAAGCATCCTTGCCGCTATCCTGGCGCATTTTGTGAATAATGGAGTCGCGATTATTTCGGTATATTACCGGCGTGAAGAAATTTTACTGCCGGATGAAACCGACCCGTCTTTTGCAACGACGACTATTGTTATGCTAATCAGCGGATTTATCGCCGTACTTTGCTGGATTTTAATGGTAAAAGCAGTTGCCGGGAGGAAACGAAACCGTGAACAGGAAAACGTTTTTTGAAAAGGAGTTTATTATGGCCGAGTGTTATCAATGCGGTGCGGAATATGAAGGTTCGCCCGAATCTTGTCCCGAATGCGGGGTGCTTTTGGTAGATATGATCGAATGCCGCAATTGCAGGGAGCGTATTCAACAGGATGCGGAGTATTGTCCGATATGCGGTGTGTTTTTAATCGACAATGAAGATATTGAGTGTGAGAATCATGAAAATACGCCGGCGGTCGCTGTTTGCATTATTTGCGGAAAGCCCGTTTGCCAGAAATGTCGGAAAATGAAAATGAGTAAAACTTTTTGTGAAGACGATAAGCACATTCGTGTCTATCAGAACTGGGCTATTGCCTACATCAGTTCGACAGAATATGAAGCAGAGATGGTGAAAGCTAATCTTGAAAATGCCGGTATAGAAGCAATGATATTTAACCAGCAGGATCACGCCTATTTTTTAACCGTAGGATCGATGGCTCGCGTCAATGTTATGGTCCCTAATGATCGCGTTAACGAAGCAAAAAAAGTAATTCAATCACTTAATTTTGAGTCCGACGATAATGAATAATTTTCTTCAACGCGCACTTGTTGCTCTGATCGGGATTCCGCTTATGATCGGGGCGGCAATAGCAGGCGGTATCTGGTTCTTCGTGCTCGTACAGATAATTGCGGTCGGTGTAATGTATGAGTTTTACCGTCTTGCGGCAAAGAAACAAACGCATCCGCAGTATATAATCGGACTTGCAGCGATAACCGGCATTCTCATTTTCTTTGCATATCATTCTCTTGCAGATGTATTTAGATGGGAATATGAAATATTCGACGCCTTTGAATTTATTGCAACTACCGCCTTATTTTTTATTTTACTTTCTGTCGTTTATGAATTATATCGTCATAAAGGATCGTCTTTTCTGAATATCGGCATTACAATGTTCGGTGTACTATATGTCGGTGCAGGAATGGGAACGTTTTTGGGATTGCGTGAGTTATTCGATAGCGGCGCAATAATAATACTGATATTGATTTCGATATGGGTTTGTGACACCGCAGCGTATTTAGGCGGCAAAGCCCTCGGTAAACATAAATTGTATACTGCAATTAGTCCGAATAAAACGGTGGAAGGAGCGGCGTTCGGGTTATTCTTTGCTGTAATGACCGCAATCGCGTGTAAATATATCTTTATGAGCGAACTTGCTCTTCATGACGCGATAATAATCGGTTTGATAGTCGGTATTGTCGGACAGGTTGGTGATTTGGCGGAATCTATGCTCAAACGCGATGTGGGAGTGAAGGACTCGTCGGCATTTTTCCCGGGGCATGGAGGGTTTCTCGATCGGTTCGATAGCATTTTGTTTGTATCGCCCGCTGTTTATTTGTATGTGATGACTGGAATGAACTTGTAACATGCATGTTAAAAAAGAAATAACTGCAAACGGTTTACGTGTGAATGTCATTTCGCTCGGTTGTTCCAAAAATCTTGTCGATTCGGAAGAGTTAATGGCGCAGCTACGGTATGGTAATGCGACGCTTACCGGCGAAAGCGATAATGCAAATGTCGTTGTGATCAATACGTGCGGGTTTATCGAAGCGGCGAAAGAAGAATCGATCAATACGATCCTGTCGGCGGTTCAATGGAAACATGAACAGCCGGGACGTAAAGTATTCGTAATGGGCTGTCTCTCCGAACGCTACCGGGATGATCTTGTGAAAGAGATACCGGAAGTCGACGGATACTTCGGAAGCAATAACATTCAGCCGGTTGTCGAGCAAATCGGCGTCGACTACAAACGCGAGTTATTGGGCGAGCGTTATCTTACCACACTCCAACATTTTGCATATCTGAAAATTTCCGAGGGATGCGATAATCCCTGTTCGTTTTGCTCTATTCCGTTGATGCGGGGATTGCATAAAAGTAAGCCGGTCGAACAGATTGTTAAGGAGGCAAAGCAGCTCGCGTCGGTTGGAGTGAACGAGTTGATCATAATCGGACAGGATACTACCTACTACGGCTTAGATCTTTACGGGAAACGACGACTTGCCGAATTGTTGTTTCAATTGGGTGAGATCGATACGATCAAATGGATTCGCCTGATGTATGCATATCCCGCAAAATTCCCGCTTGATGTGATCGATGCGTTCAATACGGTACCGTCACTTGTACCATATATCGATATACCGGTACAGCATATTTCTACACCGGTATTGAGGTCAATGCGGCGGGGCGTGTCGGGACAATCAACGATCGATTTACTTCGCAGGTTGAAGGATGGCATTCCGGATCTCGCAATACGGTCGACATTGATCGTCGGATATCCCGCGGAAGGGGAAGCGGAGTTCGAGGAGCTTGCGACGTTTGTTGATGAGGGATTTTTTCACCGGCTCGGTGTTTTTACTTATTCACACGAAGACGGCACCGTTGCACAGGTGCTCGGCGATCCCGTATCTGCCGAAGAGAAAGAGCGGCGGCGGGCAAAAATTATGAATATCCAGCAAAAGCATTCCCTGAATAGAAACCAGGAGCTTATAGATTCCGTCGTCGACGTGTTAATTGACGAACACGACAATGGCAGCTATTACGGACGAACAATGTGGGATGCACCCGAGGTGGATAATCAGGTGATCATAGAATCTCCGCAACGGAAACTCCACACCGGGCGCTTTTACAAAGTCCGCATAACCGATGCGATGGAGTACGATGTGTTCGGGGAAGTCGTGTGAAAGCGCGTTATTAACCTTATAATCATTGTGCGGTTGGAGGAAGATGAATACGATAACAACCATACAATCATGCATACATGCACCCATGCAATTGCGTATACATGCAATCATTCTTGCCTTTTTTGTTTTTGTTGCTCCAATCTACGCATTTGATACAACTGATACAACAGAAGTAACATTATATTTCACTCGACCTCTTCCAGCGCAAATCGAATCGGTTCTTGATGAGATCGTTGTCGATGAACAGGTTGATGCACTCAAACCTATCATCCGTTCATATTTAACCCAATTTGGCTATTTTACACCGGCTTTCCAACGCAGTGAACACGACGATACTCTTTTCATCACTCCCGGTGACCGTGCTGTCGTACGTAATATCGATCTCAAACCCGAACAATTTCCGCAACGTGCGATGATACAAAGACAGGCACATACATTTATCGGTGAACCGTTCTCACAGCCGGAGATCGAACTGTGGATTACCGGTGTGCTTGAGGCATTCGAGCGCGACGGTCGACCGTTTGCCGAGATTCGGCTTGATTCTATACAGGTTACACCAGAAAATGAACTCCCCGGAGTCGATTTATTCTTCTCATTCAGCGAAACGGATGAGGTTACCTTATTTGCAGTAATCATCGAGGGTAATAAAGAGACACGTGATCGCATAATCTATCGCCGGGCGGGAGTCTTTCCCGGAGATCGTTTTTCGCGCGAACGCATCGACAACGTCCGTCCACGATTGCTCCGGACCGGATTGTTCCGTTCTGTTGCCGAGCCGGAATTACAAATCGACCGCAGGGGCGGTACGCTCCTTTTGCGTGTAGAGGAGTCCCGCTTTAATTCGTTCGATGGAATAGTCGGCTACGTACCGACCGATGACGGCGACGGCTTTTTTACCGGTATGGCTCACATAGTAATGCGGAATTTATTCGGCACGATGCGACGGGTCGAATTTCGGTGGCAGCGTGAAACTGAATTAACACAGGAGTTATTTTTTAGTTACCGGGAGCCGTATGTCGCGGGATTTCCGGTCAGCTTGGCGGGTTCATTTAATCAACGGCAACAGGATACAACGTATATTCAAACCCGCAGCAGGTTAAATTCCGCGACCGATGTTTTTCGCCAATTCACAGTGGGTATTTCGTATGAATATGAATCTGTTATACCTTCGGCGGATGTAGCGGTTCAACGCGTTTTTGAATCCTCCTCCAATTTGCTCGGCATCGATTTGATTTACGATACGCGCGATGACCTATATGCGCCTCGAAGCGGAATGGTGTATACAACCGAATACCAGACAGGCAAGCTTAACCGGCAAACAGTAAACGGTAATGTGACCGAAACGTTGCGTCGTTTCGCCATCGATGCGGAATTGTTCGTATCGCCTGCACGACAACAGGTAATTAAAGTAGGCGTTCACGGACGTGAAGTACAATTAGATGATTATCAGATAAGCGATCTTTTCCGGTTTGGAGGAACAAGAACGATACGCGGATATAGTGAAGGACAGTTTGCCGGATCGCGAATTGCATGGAGTAATCTGGAATACCGATTTATGACGGCGCAGCGCTCATATATATTTGGATTTTTCGATACCGGTTATTATTATGTACCATCGGTTGATCAGCAGCAGCACGAGCTGGAATCGTTTGAATATGGTTACGGCGTCGGTTTGCAGGTTGAAACCGCCATCGGACTTATTTCCATCGGGTTCGGGTTCGGAAAGGACGATACGTTCAGCACCGGAAAAATTCACGTTGGAGTTATTAACGAGTTTTGATTGATATAGTCCTTCAGGAAAAGATCACAACATGGATACCGGACTGTAACGGTGATAGTACCTACATAGAACGTTTATTACAAACGGATGGTATCACCGCTATTGCCGGCGTCGATGAAGCCGGGCGGGGACCGCTTGCGGGTCCCGTTGTGGCTGCCGCTGTGGTATTACCTCTCGAATTTTCCGTTCCCGGAATAACCGATTCTAAATTAATCCCGAAAATAAAACGCTCCCGGCTCGCCCTTGCAATTAAAGAGAAGGCAGTGGATATAGGTATAGGCGTTGTTGAGCCGGAGGAAATCGACCGGATAAATATTTTGCAGGCAACTAAAAAAGCAGTGCAGATTGCCGTTAACTCACTATCGAATAAACCGGAGTTACTGTTAATAGACGGAAAATATCTCGATTGTCACGATCACCGTGTGGTATCGATTATAAAAGGCGATATCCATTGCCGCACCGTTGCCGCCGCTTCGATTATCGCAAAGGTTACACGCGATGCGATTATGGATCAATTACACGAAGCATATCCCGTGTACGGATTTAATAAACACAAAGGATATCCCACAAAGGAACATAAGGCGGCAATTTATAAATACGGAATTTCACCGGTACACAGACGATCATTTCGTGTTACATGAAGAAAAAGCAAGAATTAGGAAAGTCGGGCGAAGATCGCGCAGTGAACTTTTTGCAGCAAAAGGGGTTTTCTGTAATTAAAAAAAATTACAGGACACCCGACGGGGAAATAGATATTATCGCGCAAGATGGAGATACGATCGTGTTTGTTGAAGTGAAGTCACGGCGTTCATTGTCTTATGGCGCACCCGAGGCAGCGGTCGATTCGATGAAGAAAAATCAGATTAAGAAAATCGCGAATCAGTTTATCTCGCATTATCAATTGTTCGATCGCGATTGCAGGTTTGATATTGTTGCGTTGTATTATGAAGGACAGGCGGTACAGATAAAGTATATTCCGAATGCCTTTTATTGACTGATGTTACGCAACCGGCGTAAATATCCGCCCCGCTATGCTTCGACAAGCTCA
>PWYR01000036.1 GCA_003567775.1 Ignavibacteriales bacterium
GCGATACCGAGACCGATAAGCACCAGCACAATGAAATCGCCGAATGAAAAGGCGAAATCGACATAGTCAAGACGGTCAAGCAGCAACATAGCTCCGCCTCCGGTTACTATCAATCCGAAAAACCTTCCGGGAAGACTCCGGGATTGAAATAATTTCATCAATCCGAATACCACGAGTATAGCAGGCCATAACCGGAGTATTTCACCCGCTTCGACTATATCGAGCCGGTCTAATGAGAAAATTATGCCAAGCCCCAGTATTAATAATCCCATTACAAGTTGAGAAGTGATAAAAGTTGATCGTGCTTGTGCCATAATAGTTATTCCTTTACAATTCTATAGTGTCTATTGGAATCGATTGCTTTCCATATATGACCGATTCCCCAGGCGATGATCAACAGCGGCCAGGTATCGCTGAAACCGTACCCCCCGATATGATGATATGAAATGTAAAACCATACTCCCAGAAAAATCCACCAGGCTCCTTCCCGGTAATCTTTCCGGCGCTGCGCCTGAATAATCTGTACACTGCCTCCGAGAACCGCGACGAGTGCGAGGATATCAAATATTGAAAAATAGATGATATGTACTCGGTCGATAAAGATTAACGCCCCGACGAGTATCATTAATAAACCGGCGAAAATCCTGCTGTCAAACCTGCGTTTGTTTTGTTGGCTCATTGCGTTCTCCCGATAGTTTTATAATCTGCTATTATTATACGATATTTGCAAGGAAAAAGCTTCAAATTTTCGGTGAACGGTGGTTTCTGCTCGATGAATGGTGTGAATGGCATTTGCTGATATATAATAAATGAATTTGCATATGAGCTACATATTATTATATTTATGTTAATTGTATTTCCATTCACAATAAAAATGTAGTGGAGAGAGCTATGTTTTATCCTTTTGGTATCCTGAAGAAATATTGTTTCATACTCCCCTTTCTTCTTTTCGTCTTATTTAATCCTGATAATATCACCGCCACATCTCCGCAAAACGACGAGCATCTTGAACAAGCACGCGCAATCCTTAAAGAAGTTCCCCTGATCGACGGCCATAACGACGTACCGATGCAATACCGGGCAAGGGTTAATTATAATCTTGATAAGCTCGATTTTGCCGAAGATTTATCAACGGTTGATCCGCCGATGCATACCGATATCGACCGTTTGCGTAAAGGATTGGTCGGTGCACAATTCTGGTCGGTTTATGTATCGGTGGATTATAAAGGATCAGAGGCGGTTCAGGCAACAAAAGAGCAGATAGATTTTGTACATCTGTTGAATGAACGATACCCCGATACATTTGAGCTTGCTTTGACTGCAGCCGATGTTGAACGTATCTTTGCCGAAGGAAAGATCGCCTCGCTGATCGGAATGGAGGGCGGTCATTCTATCAATAATTCTCTACCGGTCCTGCGTCAGTTCTATGAACTCGGTGCGCGGTATATGACAATTACACACTGGAGAAACACCGATTGGGCGGATTCGGCAACCGACGATCCGGAGCATAACGGTCTGACTGAATTCGGCAAAGAAGTCATTCGCGAGATGAACCGTCTGGGTATGCTCGTCGATCTTTCGCACGTTGCTCCGAAAACTATGTACGATGCGCTCGATGTTACCGAAGCGCCGGTTATTTTTTCACATTCCTCGGCATACAGTGTCACCCGGCACATTCGTAATGTTCCCGATGATGTACTTAACCGATTGCCCGATAACGGGGGCGTCGTAATGGTTACTTTTGTGCCGCCGTTCATTTCCGACGAAGTGCGTTTATACAGTGAAAAACAGGATCGCGAGCGAAATCGATTGTTGCGGGAACATCCGGATAATGAAAATTTAGTACGAAATAAACTCGCTGAATGGCGACAGCAAAATCCGGCACCCCGGTCAACCCTCGAGCAGGTTGCCGATCATATCGATTATATCCGTGATCTAATCGGAGTAGAGCATATCGGCATAGGATCGGATTACGACGGTATTACGACGGTGCCGAAGGGTTTGGAAGATGTGACGAAGTTTCCGTATCTCTTTGCGGAATTACTCCGTCGTGGATATTCGGAAAATGAACTGAAAAAAATCGCGGGACTTAATGTACTTCGGGTAATGCGAGAAACTGAACGTGTTGCAGAACGGCTCCAACAGGAACGCGGACCTTCGCAAGCATCGATCGAAGAACTTGACGGAGCGGAAAGTAATTAGCAACATAATTATATTGGAAAGGTAAGTAAACCTCATGGAACGCGTGACCGGAATCGGGGGTATATTCTTCCGGGCAAAGGAACCCCCAAAACTCGCCGCCTGGTATGAACAACACCTCGGTATACCCGGGGTACCTCAGACCTACGAAGAAGGATCATGGTGGCAGGATGAAGGACCGACCGTATTCGATCCGTTCAACGATGATAATGAATATCTTGCACGATATGGAAAACCATGGATACTAAACTTCCGCGTTCGGGATCTTGATGCAATGGTAAGGCAATTGCAAGCAGCCGGCATAGATGTCAAAGTCGATCCCGAACAATACCCGAATGGACGCATCGCCTCACTGTTCGATCCGGAGGAAAATCCCATTCAACTATGGCAGCCGGAAGGAACCGATGCTGTCCGTCCAAAAAGAAAATAACGGAGCTTGACAATTGTAGCCACAGTAGCTATATTCATAGTATGAAAACAGTCGGAATACGTGAGTTAAAGAATAACCTAAGTCGTTATGTGCGTCTTGTAAAAACCGGTGAAACAGTACTGGTAACAGACCGGGATACTGTTGTCGCGGAGTTACGTCCCTACGGGAAAGATTTAAAAATTGGGGAAAAAAAAACAGAGAAGGTGTTGGAACAAATGGAAAAATCGGGAGCATTAATAAGAGCCAAACGAAAGCAGAGTATTGTTGATACGCTCATTATAGAAGAATATCCGAACCTTCCATATAAAGAGATCTATGATAAAACCCGTGAAGATCGCTTCTGATGGCTCGTTATATTGATTCCAGTCTTGTGCTCAGTATCCTTCTCGAAGAAGAGATGAAAAATGAAGCTGCGGCAATATGGAAAGAAGATCCCTTACGTGTAAGCTCATTTCTTCTACCGGCGGAGGGCTACATAGTATTGCGGAGATATTATACAACATATAGCGGAAGACTTCCACCGGATTGGTTGCCCAAAAAAGAGAAAAAACTAAAAACTCTTCTTGAAGAGACCGCACTGAGCGCTTTAAATGATCAGTTAATCGAGATCATTGATGTCAAGAAAGAGATCGCTCGTTGCAGGACTCTAGATGCCGTACACCTTGCGACTGCCATAAACTTCCAGGAGAAAATCTATCCGGAGAAATTAACTCTCTGTACTTTCGATCAGACAATGAAACGGATTGCAAAACGGTTAGGATTCACAGTGCTGCCCAGATAGATGAGTATATTATATAGTAATCAAAAATTCGTAATAATAGCAAGAAATCAATTCCGGTTCTATGGCTGCAAAACGAAAATCGAGGTCATCGAAGGTAAAACGCGCGCTGAAAGGCCGTACCAAGGGCGCTCAATCGTTACAGTACGATATTCATCCGAAAGTACTTTCATCGAAAATCGAACGAAGAAAGATTGATACGAGCGGACTGATTAAAGGAAGGATGATCGCGGTTGAAGGAAGAACGTATTTTGTCGAGACTATAGAAGATGATGCGGAAAGTAACCTGTACAAATGCGTTCCCTCGAGAAGCATAATGACAGAGAATTCCGATGCATCGCTGCTGGCGGTAGGAGATATTGTATGGATCCGCATAGACCGCACCGGTGAAAATGAAGGCGCTGATGAGCCGCTTGCTATAATTATACTTGTCGAAGAACGGAAGACAAAACTTGCCCGAAAATCAGTCGGACGCGGTGATATGGAGCAGGTCATCGGTGCGAATGTGGATCAATTAATAATCGTGATGTCGGTCGATGAACCGCAATATAAAACAGCGCTGATCGATCGTTATCTTGTCGCCGCGCAAAAAGGAAGTCTCGAACCGGTTATTTGTATCAATAAAATCGATCTCGGGAACGAAGAGGATGTACGTAGCGATCTCCGCACATATACGGGGATGCTCGGCATACCGCTTGTGTGCATCAGCGCAATACAAGGGCGGAATATCGACAAGTTAACAGAACTCATTACGGATAAAACGAGCGTACTTTCCGGCCCGTCGGGCGCAGGTAAGTCGACGATCATAAATATACTGATTGGTAAGGATCTGCAGATTACTGCTGATCAAAAAAAGAGCGCACGTAAAGGCCAGCACATTACGACTTTTGCACGGATGTTCACGTTGCCGGAAGGCGGTTACATTCTTGATACACCGGGTATTCGTGAGTTCGGTATCTGGGATGTAACGAAAGAGGAGTTGGCTCTGTACTTTGAGGAGTTCAATGAGTATGTAGATGATTGTAAATTTACGGGCTGTACGCACACGCACGAACCCGTTTGCGCCGTAAAAACCGCGCTTGCAGCCGGTAAAATCAATGCCGATAGATATGATAGTTATATGCGGTTAATGAATAGTCTTTGAACGGAAGTTTTGTGACCACAAAGACTCGAAGACACAAAGCTTATTCTTTGATCCTTTGCGATTTTGATTCTTGGTGGTTCAATTATCGTAAAAGATGGGGGAAATCTTTTTTAAACTTCGCTACCTTTGGTGCTATCACAATCGAACAATATCCGGCGTTCGGGTTATTATTGAAATAATTCTGATGATAGTTCTCCGCTTTGTAATAATTAATCAGAGGAGATATTTCGGTAACGATCGGGTCATCCCATAGCCCCGATTGCTGCGTTTTATGTTTCGATTCTTTTGCGATCTCCTTTTGTTCTTCATCGTGATAGAAAATAGCCGAGCGGTACTGTGTCCCGACATCTGCGCCCTGACGGTTTAACGTTGTCGGATCGTGTGTATGCCAGAAGACTTCTAGTATTGTTTCAAAAGATACGATTTTCGGATCGAAAACAATCCGGATTACTTCTGCGTGACCGGTTCTTCCGGTGCTAACTTGTTCGTATGTCGGGTTATCGACCGATCCGCCTGAATATCCGGATTCCACGTGAAGCACACCTTTCACACGCTGAAAGATTGCCTCCACGCACCAGAAACACCCGGCGCCGAGTGTGGCTTCTTCTCTGTCCTTTGTTTCTGCTTCCTTTAATTCCGGTTCCGGAGATGGATTGAGCATAAGTAATAGTATTAGTATGTGAAACATAAATTCCTTATCCTATGATTACCCTTACAACCAACTTTGATGGGAAATAGTTCAGACAAAAAAGCGTACCTTAAGTATTTTCGACTGTGATATAGTCGTACGGATCTCCTAACCAGTCGAAAATTCACTCTGCATACATCTCCGCAATTTCATCGAGTCGTGATTGTAAATCAGTTTTCGAAAACCATTCTCCACGCACCATTACACCCTCGATGCTTGATATGTTACGAATATCGTGCAATGGATTTTCGGCAAGAAACACCATATCAGCCCATTTGCCTTCGTTGATTGTACCGGATCGATCTTCAATTTCAAAGAATCGCGCTACGTTAACGGCTCCGGTTTCAAGTGCTTCGAAGGGTGTTAAGTTTGATGCGACATATGTTTCCAGCTCACGATGCACGGCAAATCCCGGTACGTTCCACCACTGTGGTGCATCGGCGCCGAGAATGATTCCGGCCTCTTCATCGTGCAACGCCTTGATAAGCTGACGGCGAATAGTAATGAAACGTTCCGCCCGCTCAGGAGTATACTGAGGCGAGTTCCGCATGTTGCGTGTTCCCTGTTTCCAGTTTTCGACCATCATACGGGGTACAAATTGCATCTCCGGCCATGCAGCGAGTTCTTCAGCGGATTTTTCACCAAGTATCGTTTCGAATAAGATCTGCGTTGGTACATTCCAAACACCTGCTTCTTTTGTCAGTCTGGCGACTTCCGAAATTTTATTTTCATCGACGTAGTCTGTAAGATTAAAACCGAAAAACTGTCCGTTCGGTATTTCGTCTACATCATCTGCAATGAGTATTTCGATGTATCCGTCGAGATGATCAATAGATAAATATCCTGTCTCCAATGCGCGATGAACTCCTACTTCTGCGGGCACATGTCCGGCATACCAGAAGTCCGCTTCCTGAGCCGCTTCGTACAATGCTTCATAGACTTCACGCTTTAGACCGGGATGGATTTTTATAAAATCGTAACCTGCGGCTTTTTGTTCTGCGGGTATTTCATGTGCCCTTTCGACGGTTTGTACGGTATTACCGTTGACCGACGGACCGGAAGTCCAGATGCGCGCCCCGGGAAGTTCACCGTTCTCGACGCGCTCCCTTAGCTCAAGATGCATCGGATGGCCGAGCATTCCGCGTACCGTTGTAACGCCGGCGGCTATATATAGATATAAAACATTCTCAACCCATTGATAAAATGCTTCCTCATCCCAATCATCGGGTGGAGATGAAGGGACGGGTGGAATATGAGCATGCATTTCGGCAAGTCCGGGAATGAGATATTTTCCGGTCCCGTCGATTTTGGGAATATCATCCCGAACCGATACGCGATCTGCGTGACCGACTCTCAGTATCTTTCCGTCTCCGATAAGAACGGTCTGATTTTCGAGCATCCGTTCCGAGTCCATCGGAATGACGTTTACGTTCACAAAAGCGACGGAAGCGCGATTGTCCTGAGGTGTACACGAAAAGTGGAATAACGAACCGAGCAGCAGAAAGAAAACAAATATTGATACATTGTTCCGGTTTTTCATCGTATACTCCTGTTTCATGATGGGTTTTATTTCGGTATATAACTGTTCTTAAGTAAACTACAGGCCGGTTAAAAAGTTCCCTCTGGCTTATGGAAAACATATTTATTTTATAATTTCATGCCATTCCTTTTCCAGCGAACGATCAATTATAAATTTTTCAAGCATAGTCATATCGATTTCTTCAGGCGATATTTCGAGTATTGCCCGAATATCACGAAGATGTTTATCAGATCCACCTTCGCGATAATATTCTAATTTTAGAGTTATGACATATTCAGGGGGTGCAATCCTGTATGATTTCTCTCCGATAGAAATTGACTTGTAATGATCAATTGCCCACTTATTGAAGACATCTTTTCCGACCAGGTATATGTCGGCGCGAAGCCCGGTTTCGTGATGAATAATATTGAAGTGTCCGCGTTTGCTCCTATTGAGTTCGGTAGTAATCACTTCTGGAGGGGGAGTGTAAAAATTATCGGCAGGAAATTTTGATATAAGTTTTTCGACATCCTTTAATTTCAGTTCTAAAACAAGATCGACATCATGCGTAAGCCGTGGCTCACCATAGATAATCGAAGCCACTGCTCCTGTTACAATGTACGGTATATCGAGGTCATCGAGCGGCTCAATGAAAATATTAAACAGGTCATGTTCTTGCATGAAGGAATATATCCCGTAGTTTATTATCTATTTCGGCATCTGTGAGTTGCGGGTATTGTGTTTTAAGAGCAGCACGTTTTATTTTTCGCGCCGTTGCATAGAGACCGGCAGCGATACGGATCTTTTCAGTCGCTGTCATTGTCTTGTATATGGAATATTGGATTTTTTGCGCTTCGCTGTGATTGTTCATACTATAGAGCACCAAATTATTTGTACATCGTCTCTAATCAAATTACAAATAACAACCTTAAAATTCCACCGGTATTGTCCATCGCTTATTTTCTCATCTGCACACTTGCATTATTAGTGAACTGGTATCATTCAATTCGCCCGTCGAGTAAATTAATAATACGGTTGCTGTATGCTGCATTCCGCTCCGAATGTGTAACCTGAATTATAGTTGTCCCGTCTTCATTTAATTTCCTGAACAGATCCATAATCTCCTCACCCTGTTTGGTATTTAAATTGCCTGTGGGTTCGTCGGCGAGGATGAGTTTAGGATTTGTGATAACCGCACGAGCGACGCCGACAAGTTGTTGCTGCCCGCCGGAAAGCTGGTTGGGAAAGAGATCCTTTTTTGCAACGATGCCGAACCTGTCGAGTGTATCGGCAATGAGGCTTTTTCGCTCGGATGATTTGATCTTTTTATAGAGGAGCGGGGTTTCGAGATTCTCATAGACGGTGAGGTCGTCGATAAGGTGATAGCTCTGAAAGACGAACCCGATATGATGCTTGTGCAGCTCAGAACGTTGTTTTTCGCCGAGTTTGTGTACCGATTCGTCGAGGAAATGATACTCGCCGTCGGATTGCTCATCGAGCATGCCCATAATGTGCAACAGAGTGGATTTCCCGGCGCCGGAGGGCCCCATGATCGTGACAAATTCGCCGTTGTTGATTTCAAGATTTACGTCACGCAGTACGTAGGTGCGGACGAATTTATTCGAGTACCATTTGAATATGTTTGCAAGTTTTATCATTTTGTTTCCTTCATTTTAATTTATTCAACATTTCTGCTTCTATTGTAAAAGTTACGAATTACGAATGGGGTAGTGAGTTTCCCGTTATCAAAGCTATGTTTAGCCCCGGTTTCCAATTTGTGCTATACTCCAAGCTTCAAGCCCCATGCCCTCTGCTCATTCATATCTAAGAGACTCGACCGGATTTGTCAGCGCCGCGCGTATTGCCTGATAACTGACCGTAAGCAAAGCAATAATAACCGCTATTGAACCCGCCAGAATGAAAAGTGTCCAACCCGGTTCAATACGATACGCAAAATTATCAAGCCATTTGTTCATTGCGAAATACACAACCGGCCAGGCTATTACATTTGAGATAACCACAAGTTTTAAAAATTCTTTCGAGAGCAAACTGACGATGCCGGTTACCGACGCTCCGAGTACTTTCCGGATACCTATTTCTTTTGTACGACGCTCTGCTGTATATGTTGCGATGCCGAATAAACCGAGACAAGCAATACTTATCGATAATATGGAAAAAATGTTGAAAATACTTGCCGTTTGTTGTTCGCTTCGATATAACATTTCAATATTTTCATCGAGGAAGGAGTAGACAAACGGGCGGTTCGGAACGAGATCGTCCCATATTGCACGTACCGATTCAACTCCCTCCCGGACATTGCCGGATTTTAAGCGTACACTTATGTACCGCGGCGTCCATCGTATGTACGGGAATATGATCGGTTCGACGGGGTGATGCAACGATCGGAAATGAAAATCTCGAACGACGCCGATTACCGGGCCGCGAACCTGTCCGCCGTATGTTGTTAGCTTGCGCCCGAGCGGCTCATCCCAACCGAGCGCTTTTGCGGCGGTTTCGTTAATAATGAAGGACGTTGAATCGGCGGCGCGACCGGGATAAAAGTTTCGTCCTGAAATTAATTCGAGCCCAAGTACATTTATATAATTATGATCTATAAGGTCGTAGGTGAATGAGCTAACCTCATAATTTGCCGGTTGTTCGGGTTCGAACGGCATGGAATCAAAGTCTTTACCCGGCAGATATAAAGACTGTGCGGCGCCTTTTATTCCCGGCAATGTTTCTACCTCGTTTATAAATAGAGACGCCCGGTTTCCGAGCACGTTGGCGCCTTCGACCACAAGAACATGTTCTTTTTCGAAACCAAGCTGCTTGTTCTGGAGATACTGAAGTTGTGCATAAACAACATACGTTCCGATTATGAGAGATATCGATACGCAGAATTGAAAAACAACCAATGCATTGCGCAGTTTAAAACCGCCGATGTTTCCGTCCGTTCCCTGACGAAGCATCGTTATCGGGCTGAACGATGAGAGATGGAGTGCAGGATAGCTGCCGGCGAGCGCGCTCACTATTACGCTAAATACAGCAAACAGACTAATTGTTGCACCGTACCCGAGTTTGAATACAGTAAGGTCTTTTCCCGTAATTGTATTGAAATAAGGCATTGCAAGATCCGTCAATCCTATCGCGAGTAGAACGGCCGCGATTACCAGAATGAATGTTTCAAGTAAAAATTGGTGCGCGATCTGGAATCGTCCGGAGCCGACAGTCTTTCTGATGCCGACTTCCCGGGCGCGTTTCATAGAACGGGCGGTTGTTAGGTTGATGTAGTTAACACAAGCGAGCAGCAAAATGAACACACCAATCACCGTAAACAAAGAGACGAAGATTCTATTTCCACTGACGGGGAAATCATACTCGTATTTTTGTCCGAGATGAATATCCGTTAATGTCTGTAACGTGAAACCGAAGTAAGCACCGGTTTCGAATATTTCCTCCGGGTAGTAGGTACCTCGAATATGATCGTTCAGTCTTGATTGAAATGCAGTCCATGATATCCCGTCATATAGCGTAAAGTAGGTGAACGCAGTAGCAGCTTGCCACCATTCCATCCTCTGGCGATAGTGTTGCAGCGAATGAATATTGCCCAGAAAATTGAATTGTATGTGCGATTGTGACGGAAAGCTTTCCACAACGCCGGTTACCTGTAGCACCGATCCGTCGCTCAATTCAATGGTTCTGCCCAACGCGTCCCCATCGCCGAAATATCTCCGGGCGGAGTTTTCCGTAAGTATTACCGCATCGGGGTTTACCAATGCTGTTTCCCGGGAACCGGAAATAAAGGTAACGGTAAATACATCGAAAAAATGTTCATCGACAAACAGAAAATTGTCTTCGATAATGTATTCTTCTCCCCGTCGAATAGTTCTGCTGCCCCGCATAAGTTGGGTAACCGATTCTACTTCGGTGAAGTTAGTGCGCAATGTTTCGCCCACCGGTACCGGACCCAATGGTATCGACCACTCGTTATCGCCGAATTTACCGTCCCAGATAGTGCGATATATCCGATCGGATTTTTCATGGAACCGGTCATAACTGAGTTCATCCTGTACCCAGAGCAGAATTAGAAAGCAGACCGTGATCCCAATAGCCAGTCCGGCAATATTGATTACGGTGTATCCTTTCTGGCGGAGTAACATACGTGTGCTTGTTTTGAGAAAATTTTTAAGCATAACTCCTCCCGAAAATGTAATGAAATACTCAACTTTGGCAGACGTCAAACGTGAAATGTGAAACGTGAAACATTTTATCCGTCTGCCGTCTCACGTTTCACTTTTCACATACTTCTATTCATATCGTAAAGATTCCACCGGATTCGCAATCGCCGCCCGTATTGTCTGGAAAC
>PWYR01000097.1 GCA_003567775.1 Ignavibacteriales bacterium
CTGCTCAATTTGTTTTTTCTTCCGGTTCAGAATCCGGTAAATCCCGAAATCGAGATCGGAGACGTCGTATTGGAAAAGTTTCCGGAGTTCGTTCTGGAGAATATGGCGTGGTTGGTTGTTATGGTCCATTATTCCAAAGTGTTGTGGTTTTAAGTACTTTTATGATGTTTAGGTAAATATACAAAAAATTTTGAGTTTAGCAATTTAGGGGGCATTAAATTAACGCTGAGAGCGCTGAGGACGCAGAGGGTTGCCGGTGGGTTTTTGTGTACTCATTTTGGAAGATAGATATTCATTTTTTTAAGTTGTTCCATAACTTCAAGGTATGAGGTTATCAACCCTCTCTTTTCTGCACCCTTTAGAATATCTGTGGTATATAACAATGATGAACGCAATCCAATTTCTTTGGCTTCCATTCTTGCTTTTTTATCATCTATTATTATACCGTCTGCTTCTTTCTCAATGGCTAAGTTGAGGACACTTTTTTCCCCTGGATGTAACTTTCGTTTAAAGATATGCTCAAGAGTTGGTTCAATAACAATGATAACATTTGCATTTATCGATTTCGAGATAGCTTCCTTTTGAGTTTCAATGGTGGTTTCTAATACCGTTTCCCGATGAACGGCATTTGGTATATATATTTTACCAAATAAGACTTCGAGAACATCTAATTTATTTAATCTACCCAGAGTGATCAGCGGACTCGAATTCGCAACGATCATGGTTTTTGATATGTCTGCATAAAACCTTCAAAATATTTATAGCTCTCCTCAATTTCATCTTTACCGGCAGTTATAAAGGAAAGTTCTCTTTTTCCAAGAAACTCCAAAAATCCTTCATAAGATAAACCCAGTAGTTCTGCACAGTCCCGAATCGAAAGATTACCCATTTGAAATTCACTAATGATAATATCTTCATACATACGACGCTCGAGATCAGCTTCACTATAATTTTCAGCTATAGCATCAGGTATGACAATTTTTATTGTTTTTGACATATTTATATCTCAATTAATGAGTTTGCCATATCACTTAAAGATCATTATAATAAAAAAAGATTAACCTGTCAAATACGATCATGTCAAATACGATCTGTGTCAAATACGATCTGTCATATTTTCTACCCGACACATTGTTACCAGTTAACCTTTTATTTATTCTGACTAACGGTTGATGTGGGAATTTATCTTTAAAATAACAGTTAACTCAAATTTAATGAAAATAGGAAAGAAACGTAACGACAACAAACATCATTTCGAGTAAAGACGCGCCACGTCTACGCTTCCTCATTTTCCCGTATTTGCTGATCAATTTCGTCCTTATGTGAACGAACGTATGCCCAGGTGTTCACCAAATCCGATGCTCTGAGAGTCGGATAGCTTCGCAATTTGAATGGATTTATTTAATTAACTCAGAGAGAACGGTGTTCTCGGGAAAAGGTAGAGTATCTATAATAATTTCTCTGCGCCCTTTGCGGTCTCTGCGTTTAAAATATTACCCGGTTCTATGAAACTTTATTTATACTCAGCGCGAATTGTCCGGAAAGAAGATAGGAGATATTGGAAGCACTCCGGTATATGTACAACGCAAAACGTATTGTTCGGGAACTTGAAGCACGGAGAGGTATAACCGTACATAACTAATACAACATTGGAAGCAGGGCACACATCTTTTAGAGAATTTTATTAAAAACCGGTTAGCGAGTATTTTGATGAGGTAATTGTCTAACGGCCTAAATCAGCGGTGGCTGTAAGTCATCCGCTGGATTATATTGTTAGCCGTATTCAGTAAATATCTAATTGCATTTTGATCGTCTCGCCGATCCTTAGCATATCTTCTGCTGAAAGGTCACCGGCACGTTTAAATAGTCGCAACTTGCTTACAGTAGCCAGTTGATCGGCCATTGCCTTGCTTTCTTTGCCCTCGAATATAACAAGTGCCTCACTGGGATACAGGAGATCAGTCTTGCTGGTTAGAGGAACAACTTGAACTCGATTGAGAAACTTGTTTGATGCATCATTGCTAACGATTACAGCAGGGCGTTTTTTCCTAATTTCTCCACCAACTGACGGATCAAAATTAACCCACCAAACCTCACCTCTTTTCATGGGCTATGTCCTTAAAAGTTGCCTCTGCCCACTCCAGGGCTTCATCTTCCCGCTTTCTGTCTTTTGCCATTTGGGCGTAAGCCGATTCCAGATTTGGGCGTACTACATGCGGGCGCACCAGTTCCTCGACGAATTTGCTAATTTTGCGTGGGCCAATGGTCTTATAAAGACCTTCATAAACTTCCTCATCTACTGTTATAGTCAACTTCTTTTGCATTTAGATCCTCCATTCTTTATACGTATAGTATACGTGTTTATTTCGCGTATGTCAATGCCTAAACAGGTAACAGAAAGGTAATTTTTTTATATGGTTTCCCTATAATATGCCTTTTCTACTCAAAAATTTATATAACTCTTTACTCCCCGCCCACCTCTGTTCAGAATATTGGTTTAGTTCATAATTTTAATAACGCGGCTCAAACGCAACATATGGGGAAATCGGTATTCGCGTCATCCTCAAATCCTGTCAATCACTGTCACTCCCGTTCCGCTAAACCTATCCATAGTAACCAGCTCATCCAATGCTTCCTCAAGGGTTATCCTCTTCACTTGGTCTACTTAAATTAAGCGTAACCCTTACCGTGTCTTCTTTAAATACCAGATCTTCCGGGTTCGGTAAAAAGTCTTTTACAACTTTAACTTTTTCTATTTTTTCATAGGTATATTTTATTTTCTTTCTCTTATATCTTTATCATTTCCTCCAGTAGTCAACCCTGATTATATATTCATTTGTAATATCTCCAACAACTCATCCCGAAATTCACCCCACGATTGTCGCCTTCAGGGTTTTTCTATACGCTTCCATGCATTCCGTCAGGGTGCGTTTGTGATGTTCAGGTATCGGTATAGCAATCCGGTCCCATAGCTGCTGAACATATGCAATACGCTGATCTTTCGAAGCAGTATCGAATTCCTGAGGGATTGTTAATTTTGTGTTGCCCATAGAATTTCATCAAAATTGTTAATGCATTAATTATCGATAACTACCTTTTTGAAAATAAACCTCCGAACCAACACGTTTAAAATATACAGGAGAGGTTAAACCTTCGGATTTCCTTTGTCGAACAAACCCGAATGGACTCACCAAACCATATACGTCCGCTTTCGGGATCAATCCCCGCCGTCTGTCCCTTTATTTGAGATAGATCATGCTCGCCGGAATATTTTTCCCAGATTATTTTTGCTTTAACAGAATCGGAGCGATTCCACTCGTTACTGTTCATTGTTGTCACCCTGAATTTATTTTACATCTATATGGCTTCCAACGAGCGTACACTGAACACTTCGCTTTCTTTCAAAGCTTCTATCTCAGACTCTGCGACGGTCACAACTGCAATTGTATCCCCGACCGCGTTGAATACCTCTAGTGAGTATCCAGTCTCGTCGGTATCGGACTTATGGTACTCCACAATTGTAGCTACATCCCCTTTTTTCAATTTCTTTTCGGGAATGTCTTTAAGAAGAACGACTTCAGTAAACAATTCGTATTTCATTATATCCTCACCTCTTATCCGGAAACATAGTAATAAATTTAGTGATTTTTGACCTATGCTCCTTCATCCAAATCGAGCGTACAGATAAGGTCCTACCGTTAGGTCCGTTTAAAATTCCTTTTATTTCGTACATTATGCCGTATTTAGTTTTCTCGGTAATCACAGCGTCACGAGATAATAATTGAGTTCGTAAATCCTTCTCTAATCTTTCCCAATTCTCCAGTTTATAACCAGCTTTAGCAAGCCATCTTGATTTATCATTCCTTTTTCTGGCAGAGAGCAGATATACTCTAATTTTTTCCGGTGCAATTACTGTAGTTGACGGCAATTTCATTGATACTATCGTTGGATTACAAATATATATATCGAAAAGTTAGAAAGATGAAAAGACAAAGTCAATAAATAAATATATTAAGTTGCTATATCATAGTGTTATTGTAAAGTTGCAAACACACGATACGCTTCCAAACTTTCATACAGGATGCATTTGTGATGTTTAGGCACCGGCACGTTCTCCGGATCCCGAGCAATTCGATCCCATAGCTCCTGAACGTATGCAATCCGCTCTTCTTTCGAAGCAGTATCGAATTCCGGAGGAATTGATAATTTCGTGTTGCTCATAAATGTTCACCTTATTTGAAATATATCATCCGCATACTCTATATTTTATCCCAACGAGGAACTTCCCTCGAAGGAACTTTAGACAGTATCTTTCTTGCTTTCTTTTTTAAATTGTTAACGGATTTTTTTGACAATCTCGATTCAAGGATTGACACCGATTCCAATTGCGTCAACTGAGAATTGAGCAAATAATTAGTCAGTTGATTTATTGAAACACCCTGATATTTCGCCTCTCTTTCAAGTCGTCTTTTTAAATCTTTCGGCAGTCTTATCGTTACTACGCGCGTATCACTCATTTCCAACCTCCAGTATATTATATAATTCTTTTGGTGTAACTACTTTAAAACCGAAACCTTTCAATTCACTTTGTTTGAAATCTTTGACGTTTGATGTAACCAAATAATCACTTTTACTTGCAAACGCACATTCCACAAAAATATTATCACTTTCATCCGGAAGATTAGGGCGCAACAAATAATAAATAAAATGCTTTTGAGCTAACAAAGCAAATAAATCAAGAAAATCTTCCACTTCTTTCAATGAAAGATTTAATATCCTGAGATTTTCTTCCCTGGTCAATACATCGTAATATTCAAAATATATTTGTGGTGAAATTGCCGCTTTTATATGCTCATCAATAATCATGTTTATTATTACATGAGATGCTCCTCTGTTACTATACAATGCAGAAAATATTACGTTTGTATCAACTGTTATAATCATATAAATAATGATAGCATATATAACTACAATTTTCAAGTGGGTGGCATTTAAAACGCAAGTTCAATAACCGTCACACCCCGATCGAGTACATGCTGAATGGTTGATGGCTGTGCAAATTGTGTATAAACAGCTGATTTTATTGCAGGACCCCGGATTAATAAATCATCAAATTTCGAATTAAAAAAATCCAACGCCCCTCTTGACATCAACAAATAAATTCCCTATACTTTACTTTCATAAAGTGAAGAAAAAAAAATTACACATGAACACCAACTATTACACATATTGCAATGAAAACGAAAGCCGGTCATATTGGGCCTGGTTTTGGTATACGTATATACACATTGGTGTTCTGAGAATGGAAACATAACAAAAATATAAAATAATTTATCAATAGAAGCCCTTCCCGGATCACCAATCCGGGAAGGGCTTTTTTATTTATAGACCGATTAAGAAAATGTTTATAAATTTCCGGGAAATTAATGGTTGTTGGATATTAGTTAATAGGGAAGAACGTCGCCGACCATTTACCGATAACCGATGACAAATAACAATTAACCGAACAACAACAATGGATTTTTCTTCATTTAAAACATTAGCGCAGCGATATTCAATCGTACCCGTTACCGGTACGATGCTTGCAGATACGCTGACTCCCGTATCGGCGTACATGCGGCTTCGAAAAGATGCGAAAGCATCGTTTCTTCTTGAGAGCGTCGAAGGCGGCGAACGGTTCGGAAGGTATTCGTTTATCGGAAGAAACCCCTCATTTACTCTGCGCACACACAATCTGCAAACAATCATGCAATCCCGCCTTCGTCCCGATACACAACAACGGGGCGCCGGCGGGCAAGCATCCAATCATTCAATCCCGGTAGGAAACAATTACTTCGATCATATTTCATCGCTCCTCGACGGTTATACAATCCCCAAACTCCCCGGCCTGCCCCGTTTCACCGGCGGACTGGTCGGTTTCATCGGGTATGACCTTATCAGACATATTGAAAATATTCCGGAAACGGTCGTCAACGATAACAACGTTGACGATGCAATCCTCGGGTTTTATCCGACGATTGTCGCGTTCGATCATTTTAAACAACGGATCACTTTTATCGCAAACGTCATCATCGATAAGAACAAAGATCTCCTCGAACAATACAACACGGCATGCAACGAAATTAAATTACTACGGTTTTCGTTATTATCGTCTCTCACATCCGGCGGTAAGTTTACTGCCGGCGCCGATCATGTTTCGGCAAACATATCGCGCGAAGAATTCGAAAAGAATGTCTGTACGGCAAAAGAGTATATCAATGCGGGAGATATATTTCAGGTGGTACTGTCGCAGCGTTTTGATGTTCCGTATCGGGGCGATGTATTTAATGTATACCGGGCATTGCGGGTCGTTAATCCATCGCCGTATTTGTATTATCTGGAT
Organism: Ignavibacteriales bacterium; assembly: GCA_003567775.1. Classification (GTDB taxonomy): domain Bacteria; phylum Bacteroidota; class Ignavibacteria; order T3Sed10-11; family T3Sed10-11; genus T3Sed10-11. The sequence continues at coordinate 6,383 of PWYR01000097.1, forward strand.
CACGGAGATACGCAGGTAATCGGCTCATCACCCGAGATTCTTGTGCGGAAAGAAGGAGACATCGCTGAAACGTTTCCCATCGCGGGGACGCGACCGCGGGGAGCAAACGAAGCCGAAGATATACAACTCGAACGAGAATTGCTTGCAGATGAAAAAGAACGGGCGGAACACATTATGCTCGTCGATCTCGGCAGGAACGATATAGGGCGCGTCTGCAAACCGGGATCGGTCAAAGTAAACGAGCTTATGCATTTGGTGCGTTATTCGCATGTAATTCATATAGCGTCGCGTGTATCCGGCGCGGTAAAGAACGGCGTCACGGCTGTCGATGTGTTCAAAGCCGCGTTTCCGGCGGGAACGGTCTCCGGATCGCCGAAAGTACGCGCGATGGAAATTATAGATGAACTTGAGAAATCGCGCCGGGGTATCTACGCAGGCGGCGTCGGGTATTTCGATTTTGCCGGCAATATGGACATGTGCATCGCCATCCGGACGCTTTATGCAAAGAACGGGACGCTGTACTTTCAAACGGGCGCCGGCATCGTAGCAGATTCAATCCCGGAAAAAGAATATGAAGAAACAATCAATAAATCAATGGCGATGCGTGAAGCGATTCGGGCGGCAGAGGATATAGGGGGCGCGGGGCTTGGAGAAAGTAATGCCATGCTCCATCAAAAAAACTGGAAACAAAACCATGATCTTCGTTCTTGACAATTACGATTCTTTCACCTACAACCTCGTACAGCTCCTCGCACAACACGACGCGGTGAAGGTTGAACGGAACGATAAAATCTCCGTGGAGGAAATAGAAAAACTGAATCCGTCACATATTGTTATATCGCCCGGACCGGGGAGACCTGAACATGCGGGGATAACCGTCGATATGATAAAACAGCTCGGACCGAAAATCCCGGTTCTCGGTGTCTGTCTCGGTCATCAGGCAATCGGGTATGCATACGGATGCAGCATTACAAGAGCCGTTTCGTTAATGCACGGTAAAACCTCGATGGTGAAGCATGATAATGCGAATACGTATCGCGGATTGGAAAATCCGTTTATCGCAACACGCTATCATTCGCTTGTCATCGACAGAAATACTCTCGTTCCCGATTTAACGATAACTTCAGAAACCGGGGATGGTGTCATCATGGGAGTGAAACACAGACATTACCCGATCGAAGGAATACAATTTCATCCCGAGTCGATATTGACAACCGAAGGACCGAAGCTGATCAGAAACTGGTTGGAGAAATGATATGATACATATACAATTTTCCGGGAGGATAAAATGAAACACTACATCCAAAAGTTGATGGAGAAACAAGATCTGACTCCGTCGGAAGCGACGGATGCTATGACTACCATTATGGAAGGCAATGCAACCGAGACGCAAATCGGGGGGTTTCTTGTCGCCGAGAAGATGAAAGGCGAGCACGTCGATGAGCTTGCGGCGTTTGTTCGTGTCATGCGCGATAAATCATTGAAAATACATCTCAACGGCACACCTGCGCTTGATATGTGCGGCACGGGCGGCGACGGATCCGGGACATTTAATATCTCAACCGTGGCTTCATTCGTTGCCGCGGGTGCGGGCGTTGCCGTTGCAAAACACGGGAATAAATCCATCTCGAGCAAATGCGGAAGCGCCGATCTGTTAAGACAGCTTGGTGTGAATATTACGACGCCGCCGGAACTTGTTGAACGCTGCATCATAGAAACCGGCATCGGTTTTTTATTTGCGCCTGCATTTCATCCCGCTATGAAACATGCAGCAAAACCCCGCACCGAACTCGGCGTCAAAACGCTTTTTAATATGATGGGACCGATGACCAATCCTGCCGGCGTTGAGCACCAATTGGTGGGAACCTTCAGTTTGGACGCGGCCGAAAAAATGGCGCGGGTATTTTCCCGTCTCGGCGCAAAACGGGTTATAGTCGTTCATTCCGATGACGGCATCGATGAAATATCGCTGTCGGGGAATACAACCGTTTTTGAAGTTTCCGAAAGTAAACCGGTAAAAAAATATTCAATATCTCCCGCCGATTTCGGATTCTCGCTTGTATCACTCTCCGAACTCCTCGGAAATACCGTGGAAACCAATGCCGCAATATGCAGACATATATTGGAAGGAAAGCAAGGTCCCCACCGGGACGTCGTACTCTTGAATGCAGGATTCGGACTATTTGCCGCCGGTAAAGCAGCCGGCCCGCAGGAGGGGATACACTTGGCGGAAGAATCCATCGACTCCGGAAACGCATTACGAAAGTTAAAAGACTTAATAGAGGCATCGAACAGCGTATAAACCTATGAACAAGCTTCAGGAAATAATAAATCATAAACGCATTGAAGTAGAAAAACGGAAACGTGAAATACCGGTTCCGTCATTAAAGATGCGACCATCATATAATCGGCAAACACGTTCGTTAATAGAAAGTATCCGCTCCGCCGGGAACGGCTTCGGTATCATTGCGGAGTTTAAACGGAAATCTCCGTCTGCAGGCGTCATTCGTGACGATATCGATCCCGTCGATGCGGCACTGGAATATATAAAAAATGGAGCGGCGGGTGTTTCCGTTTTAACCGATGAAAAATATTTCGGCGGTTCGCCGGATGATCTCGAGCGAGTCAGCCGGGCCGTGAACGTACCCGTCCTGCGAAAAGATTTTATACTCGATGAATACCAACTTTATGAAGCAAAAGCTTATGGCGCCGACGCCGTGCTGCTCATTGCGGATGTTTTGTCAAAAAATGAATTGCATTATCTATTCGATCAAGCCGTAAAAATTGGTCTGGAGTGCCTCGTCGAATTGTATGACGAACCGGCTGTCGAAAAAGTTGATTTCGATACAATGAAACTTATCGGTATAAACAATCGTGATCTCAGAACATTTTCGGTCGATATCAATCATACAAAAAACATGATACAAAAACTCCCGGACGATATTTTGGTTGTCAGCGAAAGCGGTTTGCACAGCAGCGACGATATTGAATCGGTTAAACGTTTCGGGGCGCAAGGCGCGTTGATCGGTGAATGGTTTATGAAAGGCATCAAGTCAAACAGAAACGGCAAACCGTTGATTAAAATCTGCGGGATTACAAATGCGGATGATGCACTCGCTGCGGCAGAATCAGGCGCCGGCGCCCTGGGATTCATCTTCTATGAAAAAAGTCCGAGGTACATAGCTCCCGAAAGAGCCGCCGCTATTATAAAACTACTGCCGGAAGACGTACTCCCAGCCGGAGTTTTTGTGAATCACAACCGCAGTGAAATCGAACGCATAATCGATACGACGGCAGTAAAGATTATACAATTGCACGGCGACGAATCGCCCGGCGATTGTAATTTCACCCCGGCGCAAGTCTGGAAAGTCATTCGTCCCCGGAACGGTACGGATATTGAAATACTCGATGCGTATACAGTCGACGCTTTTTTGTTCGATACATTCGACAAAACCCGGTACGGCGGAACGGGAAAAACCGGGAATTGGGAAATCGCCCGCGCCGCGGCAGAAAAATATAACGTGATCCTGTCCGGAGGATTACATGCCGGCAACATAATAGAGGCAATTTCGACCGTTCGTCCGTACGGCGTAGACATTAACAGCGGTGTTGAATCCGAACCCGGGAAGAAAGATATACAACAATTGGAAAAACTTTTTCAAATCATGTACGGTACACAAATCGGAGTAAAGGCATAACATCATGTTAATCGCAATGAAAACGACGGCAACCCCGGAACAAATCGAAGCGGTCAAAGGAAAAATTCAATCGCTTGGCTATATCCCTCACGTTATCGGCGGGGCGCAGCGCATCGCGATCGGTATTACCGGCAATCGGGGTAAAATCGATCCCTCTCACTTTATGACAATGGGAGGAGTTGCCGAAGCGATACCGGTATCCAAACCATTCAAACTGGTCGGTCGTGAATTCAAACCCGGAAACACCGAAATCACTATTAACGATCATATTATCGGCGGAAAGGAGTTGACTGTGATAGCGGGTCCGTGTTCGGTAGAGAACCGCGAACAGATCGTCGAGACGGCGGATGTGCTCACGTCCATCGGCGTTAAATTTCTGCGCGGCGGAGCGTTTAAACCACGCACGTCGCCTTACTCGTTCCAGGGATTGAAGGAGGAAGGACTTGTATATCTTGAAGAAGCCCGGCAGCGAACCGGTATACATATCGTTACCGAGGTTCGCAGCGAAGAAACATTGCCCGTCGTAGCAGAGGTCGCCGATATTATCCAGATCGGTGCGCGTAATATGCAGAATTTCGCTCTGCTTGAAGCGGTCGGGAGCGCAGGCAAACCTGTTTTGCTCAAGCGCGGTATATCCGCAACAATCGAAGAACTGCTTATGGCAGCCGAGTACATTGCAAATCAGGGGAATCCCCGGATCATTTTATGTGAACGGGGAATACGCACATTCGAAACCTACACCCGTAATACACTTGATCTGAACGCTATCCCGGTTATTAAAAAACTTTCACATCTGCCGGTGATTGTGGACCCAAGTCACGGTATCGGTATGTGGGACGGTGTACCCCCGATGTCGATGGCTGCTATCGCTGCAGGCGCAGACGGCCTGATGATCGAAGTACACAACGACCCGCAACATGCATTGTCCGACGGATACCAATCGATCAAACCCGAACGCCTGAAATCCCTGTTGATAAAAATCC
>PWYR01000136.1 GCA_003567775.1 Ignavibacteriales bacterium
CGACCGCCCATCCGGTATTCTCATCGATAAAATAAACCGAGGTAAGGTTTTGTGCACCCTGATGATCCTGCGTCGTCCAGCTTTCGCCTCCGTCGTTAGTGTACAGAATGACGCTCGGGCCGAAAAGGTTGCCGACTATCCACCCGGTTTGCTCATCGATGAAATGTACATCGAACAGATCGAGATCCGTCCCGCCGTCGACCAATTCCCAGTTTTCACCTCCATCGGTTGACCTGAGTATGACACCTTCTTCACCAACCGCCCATCCGTTCGATTGATCGATGAAATAAATTCCGTACAACATCTCATACTGTCCGGAAAGCACTTCCCTCCAGCTGTTATCTTCCGCATCGGTTATTAATAGAACGGTGATGATTAAAAGAATTGAGTAAAATAATCTTCTCATATATCCTCCCTGATATAAGTATATAGGTTACTATTATTGTTTACTTTTACAAAACGAACGTATATTAATCTACACGAAATCTACTTAAGCGCTTGCTCCTATCGTACACAAGAATTGCATCGCCCCGCGCGGTGACGTATACACCATCGTATAAGTTACCGAAGGAGACCTCATCCGATGGCCGGTATGTAATAATGCCGAGCAATTCACCGGTGTCAATATCTATAGCAGAAACAGCCCTGTTGTGCTGATACACAAATAATCTGTCCCCGATCAATTCATAGGAATCGACGTTATGCGTCTCCTGAGTAAAGAGCAGCGTCCCGTCGTCTTTGGAATACGCGGCAAGTCCGTTTCTGCTGATTGCGACAACCGAATTATTAAAATCTACGAGATAACCGATTCTTCCCACGTCGTTTTCGCGATGATCGATTGTATACTTCACATCACCGGTTTGATAATCAAAAGAATAGATATTGTTCGGACCGCTGACAATAACATTCGCCCGATCATCAAAAATAATGTACGATGCTTCGGCGCCCCATCTTCCAAATCCTACTCCGTCGAATGAATCCGACTGCCACACCCTTTCGCCGTTCGATGCATCGAGTGTGATAAGACCGCCGCTCCCATCGAACATATCGCCTCCCGAACCGGAAACGAAAAGCATGCCGTCATATAGAATCATGTCGGCGATCGTCGATCTCGATTCATCGGTTGACCATAGAATCTCCCCTGTTTGCAGATCGTGTTTCTTAATGGTGATAGGAACACCCACCTGTATCGCGCGAACATTTTCTCTCAACGTGTTGCCGGCGACATATACAGTGTTATCATCAAGCACCGGCGGCGGATAATACATACCGGATTTGTGTACATTATTTTCCCATAATTTTTCACCGCTTGCTAAATCAAAAACTTGCAGCGGGGATGCATCCAGTATGATTTTATCATTGTAGAGATACACCCATTCAATTTCATTTCCGTTGTGTTCCTCCAACCAGATTAGCTTTCCCGATTCAACGTTCACGCGGGCAAGATGATGTGTTTGCATCATACGACCGAATATTCCAGCGTCACTGCTTACAACTAAAATCTCCTGATCGTTAATATAAATTACATCGTTCAATCCGGGACCACTAAAATCTTCTATGCGCCATCGCTCATGTCCCGTTTCTGTTTCGATGCACACCAGTCCATCGAATGTTTTGAAGAGAAATGCTTCCTGACCGTAAAGCGGCAGGATGAGGTTATCGATGAATTGAATTTCACGATGCATTCTTTCTTCGCGGGGTTCTTTTTCAACTTCGCCGCCGAGTGCACGAGCGAGCAATCCCCCCGCTTCCTCGGCAACACGATCGATGAGCGGGGAGTATTTTTCTATACTGTAAGAATAGTTTTGTGTTGACCACAACTCTTCGCCGCTGTGGATATCGACGCCGGCTACTATTTCATTTCCCAAACGATGATCAAATATGAGGGCTATGCCCGCCTCATCGAGCAAATGATATTTTAAATATTGCGCTTGTAACTCGCCGCCGCCGACGGTGGCGCCGAATGCCGTAAACGTGGTAGCGCGTAATATTCTGCCCTCGAAATCCTCCCGCGTACTCCATAACGGCTCTCCGTCGATAGCGTTGAGTACATCGACATTTTTTTGAGTGCCGGTAATGAGATGTGTACCTTCAGGGGTCAGATAGGTGAGATTGTAGTTTCCCAATTCCCTGTCAACTGACCAATCTTTTTGAAATGTTGATTCTAATGAAGGACCGCAGCCGGTGAGAATTACTGCAACCAAAAACACAGAAACAAAAATGCCGTTTTTGCATTTCATTTTAATGCTATGCCTCCCTTAATTGGTTATTTGATGTGTAAAACGAGCGTATACTATATATATGAGAAAAGGGGGAATAAATGGAAATTAAAATGATAAAAAAAGAGGGGCAGTTAACCGAAAAATACAAATAAAATTCCCAGAATTGTTACCACTTGTCCAACCCAGAATATAAACATCCACTTGATAAGGTCGGCTCGCGATTTTTCAATATCGTATTTAAGTTCAGCGCGTAACGATGCAATGTCTTCTTTTAGTTCAGCGCGTAACGATGAATTATCTTCTTTTAGTTCAGCGCGTAACGATGAATTATCTTCTTTTAGCTCAGCGCGTAACGATGAATTACCTTCTTTTAGCTCAGCGCGTAACGAGGAGATTTCCTCGATTAATCTGTGCTCGAATTTTTCTTCGACAAACTCAATGATATCGGTTTTTTGATTATCTTGCGCCTTGTTGATAATTTCAACAAGAGCGTCTGCGCCTTTCTCACCGAGCTTCTCGCGTAAGGGTTTTGGGATGCTAATTATTTGCATAGTAAATAAATATAGCAATGACTATAGACAATCGCAAGTGCAAATTATTATTGAGTTTACTCTAAAAAGCAGATTCATTATTGAAATAGTTAATAACCGGATCGTATCATCTCGATAGCATCTTTTATCGTCACTGATTTTTGCAGACCGGTAACTATTTGAATACCGGCATTTTTTAACCGGGGTTCCAGTCTGTCGCCGATATTGCCGGTGACCAAATACGTAGCGCCGCTGTTAATGACAAGTTCAGCCGCATTCCGTCCGGCGCCGCTTCGTAATTCAACTCCCGGATTCTCCAGCACGGTCAGTGTTTCGTCTTTACAATCGTAAAAAAGTAAATACGGGAATCGCCCGAAGTTTTGGCTTACAGTCGACTCTAATGATGTGCCGGTTGAAGTAATAGCTATAATTACTCCGTCATTGTCTGTTGCTCCCGATCCGGCAGTGAGCGGATAAGATATAATGAAAATTGAAATAAGCAATATCATCGGAAGGTATGTGTGTAATTTCATTTTTTTCCCTTTCATATCGTTATTATATAGGTGAGCAGACCAATAATTATTTGACACGTCGCGAGTATGGAAAGTTTAATAAATCTATACTCAATTAAACTAATCCGGTTATAGCAGTGTCTAATCTACAAACATTGGGGTTTATTATTATGACGGTAAAAGAGTATAAGACCTTTAATTTTAGCTTACATACACATAATTATGGCTAAGAAATTGAAAAAAAGTATTTATATATCATTATCAGTTCTCATTATTGGGGGAATTATCTTTTATGTTTTTAATCCACTCGGACACGATCGCTCATCCGATTCAATGATCTATCGCACCGTTGAGGTATCCAGACGGGATATCGGTTCGACTGTTTTTGCTCTGGGTATTATCAAACCGATGGTCGGCGCCGAGGTCAGGGTCGGATCGCGGATATCCGGTGTCGTGAACAGATTGCGTGCGAATATCGGCGACTATGTTGAAGCGGGCGCCGTCATTGCCGAACTTGACGATGCCGAACTGCGTGCACGTCTTGCACAGGCACGGGCGTCGCTCGAAAAAACGAACATCGAGTATGAACAAACCCGAAAAGTTTATGAGCGGCAGCGTCAACTCTTTGAGAATCAACATATCTCGGAGTATGAATTCGACGTCGCTCAATCATCGTTCGCTGCGGCAAAAGCGCAATTGATGCAGGCGGAGGCGAACCTCGAACTTGCAAAGATCCAGTTATCCTATGCAACCATCCGTTCACCGACATCGGGAGTGATCGCATCGGTATCCACCCAGGAAGGCGAAGCCGTCGCAGCAGGACTTGCCGCACCGACGTTCGTGAATATTATCGACCTGCACCGTCTCGAAGTGCATACGTATGTCGATGAAACGGATATAGGAAAGATCGATATCGGGCAGCAGGCAGCGTTTACCGTCGATACCTATCCCGGTATGGAATTCCCCGGGAAAGTAACGGCAATATATCCGAAGGCGGTTATTCAGGATAACGTGGTGAATTATATCGTAACCGTTGAGATACTCGATTTTAAGGACCGGATACTGCGGCCGGAAATGACTGCCAACGTAACGATCACGCTTGAGGAGCGAAAGGGCGTGCTCGCGGTACCGACCACGGCGATCTATCGCGACCGGGGTGAACGGTATGTTATGGTACCGGAAGGAGATAAACACGTACGGAAAACGGTAAACGTGGGCTGGCGGGACGGCATGTACACAGAGATTCTTGAAGGATTGGATGACGGAGATTTAGTATTAATTGCAGATACCTTTTGATGAGGAGAAAATCAATGAACAATAAGTTAATCGAAGCTATAAACATCTCGAAAATTTACGGTCGCGGTGTCGATACAAGCGTGACGGCGCTGGATAACGTATCGCTTGAAATTCATGAAGGTGAATTTATTGCAATCATGGGTGCATCGGGATCGGGGAAATCAACGCTGATGAATATTCTGGGATGTCTGGATAAACCCACCGGCGGAACGCTCATACAGGATAACGTGGAAGTAAGTAAGTTGGGCGATGAAGAGCTTGCTGCGGTACGAAATAAAAAGATCGGCTTCGTGTTCCAGTCTTTTAATCTGTTGGCACGAACCAACGCGCTCGAAAACGTCGAGCTGCCGTTGCTCTATTCCGACCGGAGTAATATTACCGATCTGGCACAAAAAGCACTGGATTCAGTCGGGCTCTCCGATCGAATGCACCACCTTCCAAACGAACTCTCCGGCGGTCAGCAGCAGCGAGTTGCAATTGCCCGTGCACTAGTGAACGATCCGGAGATTGTATTCGCCGACGAGCCGACCGGGAATCTGGATTCACGCTCCGGTATGGAGATTATGTCGCTTTTACAAAAATTAAATGCACAGGGCAGAACAATTGTTGTTGTGACTCACGAAAAAGATATTGCTCAATATGCCGGCCGTATTATCCAGATAACAGACGGTAAAATTACAAGTGATAAGAAAAATATAAATAAAATTAGTGCGGAAGAAACAATGGCAACCATGACTGAAACGGAGGCGGCACATGAAAACAGGTAGAATGATGAAAATCGCCTTCGTCGGCTTGGGTAGAAACAAACTTCGTACGTTTCTGATGATGGTCGGAGTTGTTATCGGCATTACCGCGTTAACGATAGTAGTTGCTGCGGCGCTCGGAGCGCAGGAACGTATAATAGAACGGGTAAAACAGTTCGGGTACGAAACGCTTATGGTGCGTGCAGGCGGCGAGGTGGAACGGGGAGCGATGGGGGGCGGTGAAGTAACGACATTAAGAATAGAAGATGCCGAAGCTATCAAAGATGAGGTGGGGTTGGTGGTGGAGGTAGCTCCGTTTAACCGACGGGGTCGCTCGGATGTTGTCTATCAGGATAAATCTGCCAATTCGCCGCTATTCGGTGTGACACCGGAATGGTCGACGGTGTGGAACTGGCATGTAGCGAGGGGCGACTTCATCAGCGACCGGGATATCGAGCAATTGGCGCGTGTATGTGTAATCGGTCCGACGGTGCAGCGGGATTTGTTCGGCGATGCAAACCCCATCGGCGAGATGATACGCGTCGGCAGCGTGCCGTTTGAAATTATCGGTGTTATGGAGGAGCGCGGCATCAGTGCGGGGGGCGGGGATATGGATAACCGTGTTTTCATTCCGCTCAGCACGTTTATGCGCCGCGTTGCAAATGTTGATTATATCTATGGGATACGTATTTTACTCGGCTCTATTCGAGATGTGGATACGGCAGTTGAAGAGATCACCGCGCTTTTGAGAGAGCGGCATAATCTTGCACCGGGCGTGCCGGACGATTTTACCGTGCGGAGTGCGGAAGAAGTGCAGGCGATGGTCGAGGGGATGCTCGGCACATTTAACATTTTGTTAGTCCTGGTTGCCGGAATATCACTGATTGCGGGCGGAATCGTCGTTGCAAATATAATGCTTATTTCAGTTAATGAACGCCGGCGGGAGATTGGCTTACGAAAAGCGGTCGGTGCAAGAAAGAAAGATATTACGACACAATTTTTATTCGAAGCAACGGCGGTTACACTGACCGGCGGCGTGATCGGAATTATTTTAGGAGGTGTGGGCGCCCTGCTGCTTGAAACGATTACGCAAACTCCAACGGCGATTTCATGGGTAAGCGTTGCTGTCGGAGTTGTTTTCTCCGCACTTGTCGGAATCATAGCGGGCATGCAGCCGGCAAAACGCGCAGCGGCATTGCCGCCGGTGGAAGCGTTGCACGGATAAAAGTATGGAAACCACAAAGACTCGAAGACTCAAAGTAATTACATATACTTCGAGTCTTGGAGACTTTGTGGTATAAAAATATCATGAATCTCCTTCGTACAATCAAAATATCGCGCAAGCAACTCTCGGCGCACAAGGTGCGGACGGCGTTGGCGCTCCTCGGGATTGTGGTCGGCGTCTCGGCGGTTATCATTATGATTTCCATCGGTACCGGTGCACAGCGTGAAGTGTTGAGCAAGATCGAGGAGATGGGCACAAATCTCATCATCGTCAATGCAGCGGAAGTGCAGCGCTCGCCGGGTAGAATGCAGGCTCGCGGCACGGTTACGACGCTCACCGTGCAGGATGCCGAAGTTGTGGAACGCGAGATACCGTATGTTATTACCGCAGTTCCGGTGCAGAGCAGACGCATGCAGGTGAGATCCGGTAATCTGACATCATCCGTTCTTGTCGTCGGTACGACACCGGCATTTCAGGATGTCAGGAACTTTCGCGTTCAGGCGGGCAGCTTCTTCGATGAACACGATGATATAGCAATGCGACGCGTTGCCGTGATCGGGGCCGGTGTGTATAGAAGTTTGTTCGGCGGACAAAACATGATCGGAGAGACGATACGCATCGGCAACGTACCGTTTGAAATCATCGGTGTTATGGAGTCAAAAGGAGTCGATCTCGACGGCGTCGATCAGGACGATCAAATATTTATTCCGATCCGCACCGCGCTCAGAAGGGTTTTTAATCTCTCCTACATTAATAATATCTATGTACAGGCACAACATCAGAATGTCATGGATGTTGCGGCGGAACGTATCCGGGAGATACTGAGAGAACGTCACCGGCTGATCGCGCAGGATCGCCCCGATGATTTTACTATTCACCCCCAGCTTGAACTCCTCGATGCACAACGTGAAACGACCGATACGTTCACCATGCTCATCGGAAGTATTGCGGGTGTTTCGTTGTTTGTCGGAGGTATCGGAATACTCGCCATCATGCTGATATCGGTGCGCGAGCGTGTTAATGAAATCGGATTACGGATGGCGGTCGGTGCACGGCGGAAAGATGTGCTGACACAGTTTCTCCTCGAAGCATCCATGCTCAGTCTCGGGGGAGGAATTGCCGGCATCGTATTCGGTATCGCGGGGTCAATTGTTGTCGGCATTGCAACTGCCTGGGCGACGAGTGTATCGGTATATTCAGTGCTTCTCGCATTTGTGTTTTCGGTTGCGATTGGTCTGTTTTTCGGGGTTTATCCCGCACGGAAGGCGTCTTTGCTGGATCCTATTGAGGCGCTGCGGAGTGAGTAGGATAGTTGGTAGCCCGCCGAAGGTGGGCTTTAAGAAGTTATTAAGTGGCAAGAACGTTTTGTTTCATATCGAACATTTTAAAAAGCGATGTCGCTTCTCCCGATGTTCGGGATGCCGTATCAATAATAATTATAATAGATTTGAACGGCACGGCTCCATCGCTTACGAGAATGACTTTTTGGACAGCCCCTGTAACATTGGTTGTACCCGTACAAAAAATTTCCCCACCCCCTTGACAAATGGATTTTGATGTTGTATATTGGTTAGTGAGTGATAACTAATAGGGTGTTGTAAAAAAGCGGTATTCGAAAAAACATTGCATGTCCGTGCATTATGTCAAACATATCGTCGAGGTAATTAAATATGGCAACGAAGCGTATCACATTGGACATTAAATAGTCATAACGAGAGGAATAATACATTATGCCGAGACTCAGTACGGAAGAACGCAAAGAACAAATTATCAATGAAGCAATAAAGATTATTCACGAAGAAGGATACGGGGCGCTCTCCATTCGTGAACTTTCAAAAAGAGTGGGAATTACCGAACCTGCTATCTATCGTCACTTCTTAAATAAAGATGACATTATAAAGGGAATACTTGACCGGATATATCATTTCGGGAATCACCTTTTTGAAAGAGCAAAAACGAAAGAGACATTGACCGAGAAGTTGAAGATGTTCATCATCTCTCATTTTGAGTTTTTTGAGGATCGACCGGAAATGACATCGGTAGTGTTTTCGGAAGATATATTTTTACATAACAAAGAACTTGAAACTAAATTAGGGGAGCTCATGAAGCAGCGTAAAAGAATGCTGATTCAATTGTTCGAGAGTGCACAACATGAAGGGGTTGATATCAAGGGCGATCCGGAAGATATTAGTCTCATTTTGTTAGGTATTGTAAGAATGACTGTACTCGAGTGGAGAATGACCGTATTTAAACATCCTCTTAAAAAAAGAGGTAGTAAGTTGTTGAAGACGATTGAAGGGATGGGACTGTTATCGGATGGGGTTATTCATACGTAATTAACAGGTGTAAAACTGTTATTATCTGCAAAATAAGCGAAATTTCTTTACCAACAATATTAGTGATTGATAACTAATATGGCTGTTAAGAGAATACATATCGTTACGATACCGCTGTTATTCTTACTTTTTTCAATTACGACTGCATCACGGTCTTATCCTGCAGAAAGTAATGATACTAAAGTAGGTCTGGCTTTAAGCGGCGGCGGTGCACGCGGAATTGCACAAATCGGTGTTATCATAGCACTTGAAGAGGAAGGTGTCCCCATCGATATGGTTGCAGGTTCAAGCATGGGAAGCATTGTCGGCGGACTATATGCTGCGGGCTATAACGGTGAAGAGTTAATCGAATTTAAGCGACTCTGCTATTTCGTCAACTGCTTTCCGTTCATGTTTCCACACTTTCTCCCGACGCTCTTGTTCTGTTGCTTCTTCTTGAACATGTTGTTTATATCTTTTATTCGTTGCAGTAATCGCCTTTTTCAGTACCGCCAGATGTACCGCAATTTCTTGAAGGGGACAGTGCAAGAGAAGAAATTTTCTTTCTATGGTTGCCGCCTGCCATAGGGGCGGCTTAGTCGGGTTTAAAATCTTCCACTCGCCTTCAAAAATATTTCTCCAAGCGTGGTGTGGAGTTCCCGACAATTCGAAATATACTTGATATTTTGAATAATATTCTCTGTTGAATAGTTACGTGATCCGGTTCGATCTGAAGGAGGTGTTTCCCAATATGATGGATTATGTCCGATTTCATAGTGAGGTGAACTTCCCCTGATTTTTTTTCTATTGTAGTTATTATTTTGCATTTTGAGAATCGACCATTTCATCACAGGGATTTTTTATTCCGCATATTGATTACTGCCTTTGCGATTTATGATAGATATACCCTTTGCTATCTCCTTCGCGAGGGATCCATTGGTAAAAGTATAATCGGCAGCCTCTAAGCGTGTGTGTAGCGCCAGCTTTTCCATTATATTATGAATATGACTTTTAACGGTGTATGCAGCCACCCGGAGTCGTTTCGATATTTCCTTATTGGTTAACCCATCGCTGATGAGCCCGATAACCTCCTTCTCACGTTTAGTCATCCGTATCGCTTTTGTGAGATCCGGTTTCCCTTCATCGATTGCACGTTTGACGATCTGCGAAAAGAGCGATCCATTATAAATAGGAGGAAGAATCTTTATTCCTTCTGCAACCGAGCGTATCGCATTGAGAAAATCTTCCGGCGATGCGTCCTTCAGGATAAAACCTGAAGCGCCCGCCTTGATAAAGTGCAGTATGTCTCCTTGTGCGGGAGCAAGATCCATGACGATCACTCTGGCCTGTGGAAACTCTGTTTTGATTATTTCCACTACATGCAAACTATTCTGACTCCGCAGCCCTAAATTCAAAAGGATAACATTCGGTTTCAATTCATGGATCTCCATGATGCGGCTCTTCCCGCTGCCTAATGCGGCTACGACTTTTATATCCCGGTGTCCTCTCAGCATGGCTACAATACCTTCACGTAGAATTCGGTTATCTTCTATAAGCAACAACCGAATCATTTTCGTCGAAACATTCTTTTTCTTTGCCATCTATTTTTTCTCATTTCCCGTTCGTTATAGAGGAACGAAACTCGTTTGTATTGCTTTCATGAATTGGGGTCTGGGGAACCTCTAAATCAAGACTACGCAAAGTCGGTTCACTAACGGTAGCACCGCGAAACGGATGTTCAACTGCCGTGATAGTGAATAACGCCATACGCGTGCCTGCCAAAGTTTTCTCCCATCCCATAAATTCCACGTCTGTTATGGAGTCGGAACTATTCTTATTATGTTTAGCCATTTTAACCTCTTCACATTAATTACACATTTAATAGAAGAAATCCGCCCCCGTGTCGAATCTCAATTAATTATCTATAATTAAAGTACAACTAAATAGAGCAGGAAATCAATCGTCCAGAGGGATGAATAATGGACTAAATCGCTTGATTAAGAAAAATAACAGACTAAACCGGATAAAGTACCTCATTTACGAATGCAGGATTAAGCCACTCAAGCATTGTGCAAATGCTGCTTTACACCGGCACAATGCTCGAATAACCTATCAGATCTTACCTACCTCACTGTATGTTGGAATTGTGTTGTCGTGGAAACTCCATTAACATTCACGCTGAGAGTAAAATCATATACCCCTTCTTCATCAA
>PWYR01000043.1 GCA_003567775.1 Ignavibacteriales bacterium
AGAATCGTTCCGCCGCGATGTAGAATACCCGAGACGTTTTTGTGCGTCAACCAATCGCCTTTCCCGTCAATTGCACCTTTCCATCCATCGTAAAAACCGAATACTTCATCGCCGTTTAAAAATGCTTTACGGGCAACCGCTCTTATAACTGCATTTAAGCCGGGACAATCACCTCCGCCCGTTAATACTCCAATTTTCATCTACCGATACTCCTTCATTACTTTAATTTTTCCAAATCCCATGATTTCAGTTGATTAATCACGCTATAATTCGTCAGATCGTAGTGTATCGGCGTGATCGATACTTTTTTATTTTTTATTGCTATCTGATCTATGTCTTCTTCTTTATCGAGTATTTGCAGCGATCCGGTTAACCAATAATACTCCCGTTTACCCGGATCGAGACGTTTCTCGTAATAATCGTCCCAGTTGGAACGACCTTGCCGCGTTACAACGACACCTTGTATTTCTTCCTCGGGAACGTTCGGTACATTTACATTCAGAACCGTACCCGGCGGTAAACCTTTTTCAGCAACAATTTCAGTAAGCTTTCGCGCAAACTTCGCCGAATACCTGAAGTCCGGTTTATCGAACGTCGTTAACGACACCGCAATGGACGGAACGCCGAGAATTGCACCTTCGGTTGCCGCCGATACGGTGCCCGAATAAATTATATTGACCGCAGTGTTTGAACCGTGATTGATACCCGAAACCAATACATCGGGCGGGTTATCTTTCATTATATTACGGACGGCAAATTTCACGGCATCCGCAGGTGTCCCGTCGATTGCATACCCGAACATAGTTCCGTTCACGTGAAACGGATACACACGAACCGGCGAATGCATGGTAATCGCGTGTCCGACCGCACTCTGTTGTCTGTCGGGAGCAACAACGATAACTTCACCCAGCTCCCTCAGCGACTGCGCTAATGCGAATATGCCGGGGGCAAAAATACCGTCGTCGTTTGATACAAGTATGCGTAATGGTTTCATTTTTACTGCACATATTCACTAATACAATTAAAATTACAGAATTTTAAATATACGTAGATTCCGGATAGATAGCAATCAGTAGGATTCGTTCTTACCGGGGAAACGGACCTGCTTCACATCGTCAATATACAGCTTTACATAATCGCGAATCGACCGATTCAATTCAGCATATCGACGTACGAAACGCGGCCGGAAATGCTCGTTGAGACCGAGCATATCGTTAACAACAAGTATCTGACCGTCACAATGAGGTCCCGCGCCAATGCCGATGGTCGGCACCGAGACGCTCTCCGTCACTTCTCTGGCAAGCGATGTGGGAATCTTTTCAAGCACAATTGAAAATACGCCTGCATCTTCAAGACATTTCGCATCCTCAATTATTTTTTGCTGTTCTTCAGGTTGGGTGCCGCGAACTTTATAGGTTCCAAACACATTGATCGATTGCGGAGTTAAACCGAGATGTCCCATTACCGGTATACCGATCTCCGTGACGCGTTGAACAACTTCGATGATTGCACTGCCACCCTCCAGTTTAACCGCATCTGCACGAGTTTCTTTCATAACACGTCCGCAATTGCGTACTGCATCTTCGACCGTAACCTGGTAAGACAGAAACGGCATATCGGTAACCAACAACGAGCGTCGAATTCCTTTTTGGACTGCCTTTGTATGATAGATCATCTCATCGACCGTCACCGGCAATGTGGTCTCGTTCCCCTGAAATACATTGCTCAGCGAATCACCGACGAGAATGACATCGATTCCCGATTCATCGAGCAATGCGGCGGTCGTATAGTCGTACGCGGTCAACGCCGCAATTTTTTCACCCGATTGCTTGCGTTCACGAATGGAAAGGGTCGTCTGCTTGCGTGGTGCGGCATCTGCGGTCATAGTAGTTGCTCCGTCATAAATGCCCGGTCTTTCATTCCGGAAATAAAAAATGAATGCGGGCGCTCTTCATATTCACCGTTTGCAAGATTATTAATAACGGCTTCTTTCATCGAAGATTTAATACCGGATAGATCGACCCGGTTGACGCCGCATTCAGAAAGATCGGTGCTCGATTGTTCCATTTTTGTTTTTAGTTTTATTCTGGCTTCGTCATCGATCCGGAGGAAATCAACAAGCTGAAGATGTTTTTTCCCCGTCAGGATCGAACCATGTTGTAATGCGGTAATTCCGCCGTCTTCACGGGCGTATCTCCTTTGCGCACTTCCGACCAGCTTTCGCCCGCCAAGCTGTATCTCATACTCGCTGCTCGCCGTAAAACACGAAACCGATTTTTTATCCTTATAGAGTGTATTAAAATCCTGCTTTGTTCCGGCAAAGGTAACGTCATATCCGATAGACGTCAAACCTGCTACGAGGGTACGGCTTACCCGCTCGTAGACATCGTTCACACTCAAATGTGTTGCATCCTGTATTATGCTATAAGTAATTTCCTCGGCGTGAAACACCGCACGTCCACCCGTAGGTCTGCGCACGAGATCATATCCTTCCCGTTTCAAAGCATCGACGTGGACATCATTGATCGATTGATGAAAACCAAGTGAAAGTGCAAAAGGCGACCATCCGTACAACCTGAAGACGGGTTTCCGGGTTTCCGGGAACCATGACAGCGCAAGCCACTCGTCAAGCTGCATATTTTCAAGACCCTTCCGGTCACCAGAATCGAAGAACATCCACATAGGCGTTATCAGCGGACTTTTGCAGGAATGATTCCCCGCTTACTTTTTTGGATGAAGTCGATAATCTTTTCAACCTCGGAAATTTTACCATCCATTGCAGTTAGTTTTTGCAGCGCCTGCGATACATTCAATTTTGACCGATAGATTACATGATAAGTATCGGCAATAGTTTGGATTGTGTTCGGACTGAATCCGCGTCTACGGAGACCGATCAAGTTCAGCCCTTCATACGACAGCGGATGACCTCCTGCAAGTACATACGGCGGAACATCTTTACTCACGCGAAACAGCGCACCGATCATCGCGTACGCACCGATCGTTACAAATTGATGAATGCCGGTTAATCCGCCGATTATAACATTATCCTGAATTGTTACATGTCCGGAAAGGTTGACGGAGTTTGCAAGAATTATGCCGTCGCCAAGCACGCAATCGTGTGCAACATGTGAATACGCCATCAAAAGACAATTTTTTCCGACTTTCGTTCTGTTCGTCGCGGATGTGCCGCGATTTATCGTTGCACATTCGCGTATCACCGTCATATCACCGACCTCAACTACCGTCAGCTCGCCTTTATACTTTAAGTCCTGCGGTTGGTTGCCGATAATCGCTCCGGGAAATACCCGCACACCATTGCCGAGTCTTGTCCCCGATGCCAGAACAACTTGATGCCCGATCTCACAATCATCACCGATGATGACATTATCTTCTATCACCGAGTATGTACCAACACTTACATTCGATCCAAGTTGCGCCCCGGAATCTATAATTGCGGTTGAATGAATTTTAGTAGGCATGTAATATGCTTTCAGGGGTTTGTCTGATTATTTCGATTATTTTTTTTCATTTTGTTCAACAGTCCGTCCATTGCCGCTATTACTCTGTACGTTTGCCGTCGGCTCATCTATGATAGCAGCCATCATATCTGCTTCCGCTACAAGCTTTCCGTCAACAAATGCTTTGCCTTGCACCTGACAGGTTCGACTCCGGCGGTTAACCATTGTAATCTCATAAACGAGTTGATCTCCCGGGAATACCGGCTTTCGGAATTTCGCATTGTCAATTCCCATAAAAAACACCATTTTCCCTTCGGTATTATCCGTTCCGTTCAGCAGCAAAATACCGCCGGTTTGCGCCATACCTTCAATGATAAGCACGCCGGGCATGACAGGATAACCGGGAAAGTGCCCCTGGAAAAATTCCTCGTTTACGGATACATTCTTTACACCGACAATGCGCTCTTCCATTTCAAAGTCGGTTATCTTATCGACCAGTAAAAAAGGATACCGGTGCGGCAAAATACGTTTGATCGCGTTAATATCAAAGATATATCCTTCTTTTTTCTCGTGCTGATATTTGCTGACCAATTTTTTCTGACGGTATAGCCGTTTCACCATTCGTGCGAATTCAATGTTGTGTGCATGTCCCGGACGGGCAGCCAGAATTTGCGCCTTCATCGGCACGCCGATAAGCGCCAGGTCGCCGATCAAATCGAGAAGTTTATGGCGGGCAGGTTCGTTTTTATATCGGAGCGTATTGTCGTTCAATATGCCGTTGCTGCCGAGTATGACCGAACCGGATATGCCGAGCTTTTGTGCAATTCGTTTCAACTCGTCGTGATCGAGTTCGCGATCGACAATTACAATTGCGTTATCGAGGTTGCCCCCCCGAATCAACCCCTGCTCGTACAACTGCTCCACCTCATGCAGAAAACAGAATGTCCGGGCAGGAGCATATTCCGATATGAACTCCTGTTCAAGACTAAACAAACTTGTGTGCTGACTTCCAAGTGCGGGATTTTGATAATCGACCATTATGGTTACCCGAAAGTCGTCGGTAGGAAGCGCTACAATATCGACGCCCTTTTCCTCATTTTTATAATATACTGTTTGATCGATAATAAGATAATCTTTCGGCGCATTTTGCTTTTCAAAATCCGCTTTCAGTAACGCATCCACAAACGGCTTCGAGCTGCCGTCGCCGATAGGCGGCTCGTTGTTATCCAGTTCAATGATCACATTATCTATTTGCAAGCCGACCAGCGCAGCCATTACGTGTTCGATTGTATGAATCTGCGCTTCGCCGATCGCTATGGTCGTACCCCGCGAAACATCGACAACAAAATCAATATCCGCAGGAATTTCCGGTTTGCCTCCAAGATCGACCCGACGAAACCTGATGCCGGTATTTTCCGGAGCAGGTTTAAACGTCATATTGGTCGTGTTCCCGGTATGAATTCCGACGCCGGGCAATGTTACCGGGCGTTTAATGGTTCGTTGTTGAACTAACATAACTGCTCTTTATTTTATGGAACGAATACAATTTATGATGATGTGTCTGTATCAACTGCCGGGTTCTTCAGTTGTGCGAGTTCCCTTTTTAAATCCTCAACATCTTTTAACAGTTCCGGAAGTTGGCGAATCACAGCTTCTATGCGCAACGCCCTGCCGTGTTCTTTTGCCGGATAACCGAAATAGGTCCCGGTTTTTTTTATCGACTTGGGCACTCCCGATTGCGCGGCGATGATCACGTTATCGGTTATCTCTACATGACCGATAATTCCAACCTGACCCGCGAGTATGCACTGTTTTCCGATTTTTGTGCTGCCGGATATTCCTGTCTGAGCAGCGATAACAGTATTTTCACCGATTACTACATTATGCGCAACTTGAATGAGATTATCAAGCTTTACACCTTTACAAATTCTCGTTTCACCCATTGTTGCACGGTCGATCGAACAATTCGATCCTATCTCAACATCGTCTTCAACTACAACCTTACCGGTTTGGGGGATCTTTGAATAGGAGCCATCCTTCTGAGGAGCAAATCCAAAGCCGTCGCTGCCCACGACCGTGCCTGAATGAATAATTACACGTGAACCGATTATACATCCTTCACGCACGGTAATATTCGGATATAAGGTAGTGCCGTCACCGACCTGCACATTATCGCCGAGTACCGTACCGTGGGCGATGATGGTTTTCTCACCGATCTTACAATTTTCCCCCACGACGACATGTGCACCGATACGCACCTCATCACCAATTCGGGCATTATCGGCAATTACGGCGGTATGATGAATGCCCGGTGGTATAACATCCGGAGGCGGATTGAAAACACGCAACACTTGTAAGAAAGATGTGTACGCATCATCAACTTTCAGCAACACAGGCATAGAAGTCCGCTCCGGGAGTTTCTCTTTCGGGATGGAACGTGAAACGAGTACAGCAGATGCGTTGGTGGTTGTAAGGTATTTTAGGTATTTGAGATTTGAGACAAATGTAATTTGCCCCTCACCGGCTTCTTCAATTTTCGCGGTGCTGTGTATTACAATGCCGCCATCACCGATCACCTCTGCTTGTACTTGTTCTGCTATATCGTTAACGGTCATGGCGGCACGCTTTTTATTACATTTCGAGAACTCGTTGAAGTACTTTTTGGGTCAAATCGTACTCTTCATTTGCATACATAAGTAAGATATCGCCGCTTTGGTCTAATACATAATCGTATGCTTCTTCTTCGGCAATTTCCTGAATAGCAAGAAATATGCGATCCTGGATCGGTCGAATGAGTTCTTCCTGTAATCGAAAAAGCTCCCCATCCTGTCCGAATTTTTGGTCGCGGTATTCAGCTATCTGTCGATCAAGGTCCATCAACTCACGCTCTGCATCCGCGCGTCTTTGATCGCTCATGATCAACTTCATTTTATCGTACTCTTCAAATTTACGCTGCCATGTTCGCTGCATCTGCGACAATTCGTCCTGCCACTCACTTACTATTTCATCAAGCTGGCGTTGGGCTTCCTGCGCTTCGGGCAACTGATCCATGATTGCATCGGAATTAATATACCCGATTTTGACCGATTGTGCAAGCACAAACACAGGAACGATCAATAGAACGAACGCATAAAAAACTATTTTTTTCATTGTCTTACACCGGTTAATTATCGTTTGAATTATTGACTGCCGCGTTTCAAATAATCAAGCACTTTAAACGTAACATCGAATCGCCGATCTGCATATAGAAGGACGCCTACGTCGTCAGATTTATCAAGAACAAGATTGAGGTTTTCCTGCTGTGCAATAACCTCTATTGCATCGAGGATTTTTTGACGGACCGGCTCGAAGATTCTCTCGAATTCTGTTGCAGCCGCTCCACCCTGACCAAATTTTTCCATCCGGAACTGATTAATTTCCTGCTCTAATTCAACAAGTCGTTGTTGCTCCTCGATCCGCGCTTGCTCGGTCATCATTCCTTGCTTTCTCTGGAAGTCATCGTAATTCTCCTGAAGCTGTTGAATTTTGTCCCGCAGTTCGTTTTCCCAACCGACGACGATGTTTTCATATTGTCGCTGTGCACGTTGAGCATCTTCAAATTGTGTCATAATTACCCCGGAATTAACAAACCCGAATTGTAATTGCTGGGCAGAAGCTTGATGATCAATTGCCACATTAAGAATACCTGCAATCACAAATGCTAATATTCCGGAAAAGAGAATAGTTTTAGTTTTCATCACACTACACCTCTATATGTTGGATAATGATTGTTTACTGTTAAAAATTTTTAAACTACATCCCACGACCGAACTGGAAGTGGAATTTCCATCCATCCGGCTTCCCCGGACGCTCGAAAACATCGTCGAAGCCATATGCATAATCAAAACCGATCATACCGAGCGGTTGTACAAGCATTCGAACACCAACACCCGCAGATCGGCGCAGATCACCGAAATCGGTGCTCTTGAAATCCGGCCAAACATTTCCCGCCTCGACAAACGCAAGCAAGAAAATCGGGATCGGATTTAATGTCGGTGCAAACCGGAACTCTAATGTATGTATCGCCATAGCTTTACCGCCGATTTCCTGCATGTTGCGTAACGGTCCGACTTTGCGGTCTTCGTATCCACGCAGCGGCGTCACGTTAAACTGACCGATTCCCGTACCTCCCATAAAGAATAGCTCAAGCGGTGGAATGACAGTATCATCGTGAAACGGAAACATGACCGACGTTTTTGTTTTAAGAGACAATGCAAACTTATTTGAATTAAACATCGGCGTATACCAGTTTGCTTCAAACGTATGGCGATGGAATTCCACCGTTCCCGGGAGCAACGGACCGCCGGCTAGTTCATTTGTTATTGCAACATTCGATCCTCGCGTCGGGAAAATCGGGTTATCGACGCTGTTACGACGAATAATTTGAGTAATGCTAATTTGCGTTGTTACACCGGGAGGGAAAATATCGCGCCCGTCAATCACATCGTTCCGCTGACCGCGTACGATCCAATCACCCCGGAAATAGTCGTCGGGCCACATAAACCTGCGTCCGATCCTCACCGAGCCGCCGGTTTGTCTTAGATCATAGAAGAACAGGTATCTCGTATCGAACATATTCACACCGAAAAGAGTCGGTGTATCGTAAAGCCAGGGTTCCGTAAACGAAATACTGAAGGTACGATAGCTGCCGGCTTCTCCGAACTGCCAGTCAAATGTAAGCTGCTGACCGCCGCCGCCGCGCAACGGACGACGCAGATCGAAGTTATTAAAACTCAGACCGAGACCGCCGGTAAATCCCCATCCCTGTGCATACCCCACCGATGCATTAAACGTATCGCTCGATTTTTCTTCAAGATTAAAAACAATGTTGACCGTCTCTTCATCGTCGAGATACTGGTTCGGTTCCATGGTTTCCGGATTAAAATAATTCAATTGTTGCAACTCGCGGATGCTGCGAATTAAATTCTGTCTCGAATAATAATCACCGGGTCGTGTGTATAACGACCGGCGAATAACGTTTTCGCGTGTTTTTGTGTTACCGCTGATCAACACTTGACCGATACGAAACTGATTATTTTCACGTATTCGAATTCGCAAATCGATGCTATCCGGTGGTACACGAACTTCTTCCGGATCCGCTTGAAATGCCAGGTAACCGTTATCCATATAAAGCGATGCTACATCGTGCTGGTTCGGATTGAAGAACATGTTCTTTTCGAACCGTTCCATATTGTAGACATCTCCTTTTGCAAACCCCAGACGTTCGCTCAATACCCGGTCTTCATACACGGTGTTTCCGATCCACTCGATATTTCTCACGTGATATTGCGGTCCTTCGTAGACACTCACATGCACATACATTTCGGCGTTCTCATAGTAAATCGAGTCGCTTACAATGTCGGCGTCGCGAAAACCTTCCTTGCGATAATAATAGATGACTTTATCCAGTCCCTCTTTATATTCATCCCGATCGAATCTTCCCCGTGACCAGAATTTCCACCAGCGCTTGGTGCTGACACCGAGCTGCCGGCGCAGCTTACTATCGCTTACGTGTTCGTTGCCTTCAAATACAACGTCACGCACCCGGATATCTTCACCCTCCGAAATATTATATTGTAATATGACGCGGTTCGGTTGCGCATCGGGTGCGGGAATTATCTCATGATCAATTTCTACAAGTATCTTGCCTTTTTCATGATACTCTTTTTCCAATTTCGTCTTGAATCTATTTAAATGTTGAGGTGTCAGAACCTGTCCGCGCGATATATCGACAACGCGACGAAGATCGCGTTCACGTAATTTTTTGTTGCCCTGGAATTCAACGCGCTCTAACCGCGGATGCTCTGTGACTTTTATAACGAGGTAAACACCGTCAGCCGTTCGTTGTTCTATTTCAATGCGGATATCGCTGAAGATGCGAAGTGCGTGAAGTTGTTTGATTGCCTGAGCGGTCCGGTCGCCCGGTATGGTAATTTCATCACCGACACGTAATCCCGAATTAGCGATGATTGCCGAAGCATCTGCCGTTACTGCTCCTTCGACTGAAATTCCGAGTATACGATAACGTTCGGGTTGTTGAATACTCCGGGCAAATCCTTCTAGCGAGAATCCGAAAATGTAAACCACTATTATCAGGAGAAGAATAATCGGAAAGATGTACCGGTGAGATTCCACGTAATTTTGTTTACTCTCCCGTAATTGTTTGGAATATTTTTGCTGCAAGACTCTTCTCGCCTCCATTGTTCCTCCTTCGTACTTGTTCACTCACAAGACCAAAACGCCGTTCGCGGTTTTGATAGTCTCTGATTGCTTCATATAAATGCTGTCGTCGGAATTCGGGCCAATAAAGCGGGGATATAAATAATTCCGAATATGCAAGCTGCCAGAGCATGAAATTGCTCACCCGATATTCTCCGCCCGTTCGTATAAGCAAATCGGGTTCCGGGATCCCCGAAGTAGTAAGATGATCCGAAATGAGCGATTCGTTAATATCATCGAGTTCAATTTCTCCCTGCCGTACTTTCAGGGCAATTTCTCTGACGGCATTTACTAATTCCCACCTACCGCTGTAACTAAGCGCTAAATTAAGCGTCAGCCCGGTATTACCTTTTGTAATCGAAATTGCATCCGCGAGTTTTTTTTGAACTTCACCCGGGAGTTTATCAATAGCTCCGATCGCCGTCAGCCGCACATTATTTCTATGCAGTTTATCGGTTTCTTCACGGAGTGAATTCAGAAGCAAACGCATAAGCGTAGAAACTTCATCTTGCGGGCGGTTCCAGTTTTCCGTTGAAAAAGCATACAGCGTTAAATAACCAACACCCAATTGACCGCATACCTCTACTATGTCCCGTACCGAACCTACACCTTCCCGATGACCGGCAACACGCGGTAAAAAACGTTTCGTAGCCCACCGACCGTTCCCATCCATAATTATCGCAATATGTCCGGGGATATTCCCTGAAGCTCGCAATTCCTCTTGAATTTTCTTATCTTCGGCAGTCGGTTTATTCAGCGCCTCAAGTTCCAATATACGCAGACCCCTTTTCTACTGTTTAGACGTAATCATACTTCACTTTGTTACATTGCAAGAATATTAAAATTAAAACATTTAACACAGAAAGTCAAGAAAACGATTTATGCACTTTTTATCTAACTTATTGATTTTCAATAAGGTTACGTAAAATGACCCGTTGAAGATTATGTTTTGTTGACTTTTCTTGCATTAATATCTATATTTTTTGATTAAAGGTAACTACTCAGCATGAGAGAAATATATGCCACCAAAACACGAAATTTCACCAAAGGGTTATTGAAAACAACCGAGATAACGATTTTGATCCTATTCCGGCAGAGCTTGATGAAATCGGCAAAAAAATTGTACATGCTGCATACCTTGTTCATAAAGCACTTGGAGCCGGACTACTTGAAAAGGTATATGAAGCGTGTTTTCGTGTTTTGGTGGCAATAATATCGTCGCTGAGCAGTAATTAATAAAGAATATTTTTTTAATAATATAAAGGTGCAAGATGAAAGGAAAGCCCGGTATGCAAAATTTGATGAAACAAGTCCAGAAAATGCAGGAAAAGATGGGCGAGGTTCAAGCACAGCTCGAGAATAAGACAGTTACTGCAGAATCCGGCGGCGGAATGGTAAAAGTGACGGCAAACGGTCGTCAGCAATTAGTTAAAATTGAGATCGAAAAAGAAGTTGTCGATCCGGAAGATATCGAGATGCTCGAAGATTTGGTCGTTGCCGCCGTCAACAAAGCACTCGAAGAATCGAACAATATGGCGCAGGAAGAAATGTCAAAAGTAACAAGCGGCATGATGCCCAATATCCCGGGCATGAAATTCCCCGGTATGTAAAATTATATGATACACACTTCTCAAACTATTGAGATTTTATCCGATCATTTATCGAAGCTGCCGGGTATCGGGAGAAAGACCGCACAACGTTTAGCGCTTTTTATACTCAAACTGCCGGATGAAGAGGTCAGATCGCTTGCAAATACACTCATTGAATTGAAGGAGAGAGTCAGGTATTGCACGGAGTGTTCAAACATTACCGAAGATGATCCCTGTATTATTTGCAGTAATCCCAAACGCGACCGTTCTATTATTTGTGTGGTCGAAGAGCCGAAAGATGTAATTGCCATTGAACGCACGAACGAGTTTCGCGGGCTGTACCACGTGCTCGGCGGCTCGTTATCACCGCTTGACGGAATCGGTCCGGATGATCTGAAAATAAAAGAGCTGCTCAAACGGATTGACGCAAGGAAAAACGAAATGCCGGTTAGCGAGGTGATACTTGCACTCGATCCGAACGTTGAAGGCGAAGCGACAATTATATATCTAAGCAAGCTGCTTCGGCAGTTCGAAGCAAAATTAACCCGCATCGCGCGAGGGCTTCCCATCGGCAGCGACCTTGATTTTGCCGATCAGGCAACGCTCGCGCGTGCTCTCGAAGCACGGGTATTACTTTAATGGATAACTGATAACCTTTATAATATGCAACGGCTCATCTTACATATCGTATATTGTGCCGCGGTGATATTGTCGTTCGCAGCTTGTGATGTTTTCGATCCGAGAACACCCGAAGAGCCAACCGAAGCACGCGGGAATTTCATACCGCCGACCACATCCGATATCGTTATAGAAAATTTTATAAACGCGATAAACGAACGAAATGCCCGGCATTATGTACAATGTTTTGTCGATCCATCATTGAGTGAACTTGAATTTGAATTTCTACCGACGCAGCGAGCCCAGGCGCAATTCGGTGCGTTGTTTGACGAATGGTCGGTGCAGGAAGAGAGAATGTATTTCGAAAATTTAATATCGAGCGTCCCGGTTAATGCGACCTTCAATCTCACACTTCAGGACGGTCAATTCGAAAGCCAGTCATCGAATCATGCAACCTATATATCGTCATATCGTTTGACTGCACAGCATTCGAACGACGGATATCCGCATTACGAGTTCACGGGTACGCTGCGCTTTGAAATGATGACCGATCAGGCGAACAACTGGGCAATACACCGGTGGGCTGATTTCCCGAGCGACGACGATCAGAGCTGGAGTGAATTAAAAGGTACGTTTAAATTATAGAGACATATGAAACGGCTATTGCTATATTTCGGATTGTGCAGCACCTTGTTCATAAGCTGCATCAATCCGTTTGCTCCGTCGTTCGATGACTCGCCTCATACAGGTACGGATGTACTCGGCGATCAAACAACGATCGAAGGCGCATTCACCAACTTTAAGTTATCTTATACAACACAGGATACATTGTTATACGGCCGGCTGCTTGCTCCTAACTTTGTTTTCGTGTATACTGATTATTATCTCGATCGGCCTATCGATATATCGTGGGGTCGGGACGAAGATATGCGGGCAACATACCGTTTGTTCAGAAGCGCCAACAATATCGATCTGATATGGAATGAAATCATTTCTCAATCGGGCGATTCACTGCAAACGTCTGTGCGACGCTCATTTAATTTAACAATATCGTTCACCGCCGACGACGTCGTTCGCATCGGTGGTTACGCCAATTTATTATTCGAACGACGCAACCCGGATACTATCTGGAGAATAACACGCTGGACTGATGAGTCGAATTTTTAATATCAATGATTCAGGTATAACAAAATGGGTTATGTAATTCGCGAAGGATTTTCTGGATTTAAACGCGCAAAGCTCTCAACGACGATCTCGATCCTTACCATAAGCATTTCATTAATATTGCTTGGCACCTTTGCAATAATATTTGCAAACATGCATAAAATTGCCGATGCACTTAAACGCGAAGTACAAATCGAAGTATTTTTGCTGGACGATATCACCGAAGCACAACGTAGCCGGATGAATGACAGCATTCGTTCTTTACCCGGAGTCGATGGTGTATCATTCATTTCAAAAGACGACGCCGCGGATATTTTTAAGGAGCAGTTCGGGGAAGATATATTTAGCGTTCTCGATTTTAATCCGCTGCCTGCATCCTTCCGCATTTCACTGAAACCCGAATATGTGCATACAGATTCCGTCGCTGCAATCGCTGCTTTTGCGGAAGAACTTGAGGGAACCGAATCAGTACAATACCGACAAACGCTTCTTGCTATGCTCACCGATCGTATTCAGACGGTGATCGGGGTTTCCATCGGCGTCGGTACGCTTCTTGCCATCTCGGCAATCTTTCTTGTATCGAATACAATTCGCCTTACGATTTACGCCAAACGCAAGCTCATTCAAACGATGAAACTCGTCGGGGCTACAAAGGGCTTTATACGGAAACCGTTTTTGTTGGAAGGATTTGTGCAAGGAGTGTGCGGCGGCATTGCGGCAATACTGTTTATTTATGTTATCCTTTATTTTATACGGAAAAATGTGTCGGAGCACCTCTTTGTGCTCGGAGAATACGAGATATTGTTTTACGCTGCGGTGCTGGTTACCGGAAGCATTCTCGGGTTGCTCGGCAGCGCTGTCTCGATACGACGATTTTTGAAATTATAAACGCGATGCATAGTTTTATCCACCTCTCTCTTGACTTCGTTCCTACACTTTTATAACTTATTGTTATACTAACAAATCGGAGAAGCATTGAATAACCTGCCTTCCCGGTCAGGTTATATCCAAACTACCTTCAACGCTTCTCATCATAAACTTTCATAGGTTCACTATGTATGAATAAGGACACTTCACCTCCGGATTTTAACCTCTCTCACCGGCGGTGTATATCTCAAACCGCAACTCAAGGAGTATAACATCATGTATCAAAAATCACCAACGCAGGAATGGACTTCAAACGTGGTGCGCTACAAGAAGTTTTCAGGAAGCTGGGCATGGCTTCTACACCGCGTCACCGGGCTCGGACTCACGGCGTATGTGCTTGTCCATATAAATACGCTCGCATCACTGCAGGAAGGCCCCGAAGCATTTAACGCAAAGATGCAGGTGTTCATGGCGCCGCACTGGCTATTCGCGGCATGGATATTGTTCGGGCTTGTTATTTATCACACAGTCAACGGCATCCGCATCGTGATCATCGACTTTGGAAAAGGCGCTAAATATCATAAACAGTTGTTATATGGCGCCGTCGCAATTGGTCTCATCGTATTCCTCTGGATGGGATATATTATGTTCTTCGGTCACACAGATCACGATTTTCTGTCGCATATCGTTCCCTTTTATAATTGAAAATGAACAAGGAGTTTTATCATGTCATATAAATATATCGGTTCGCGGGGATCGGGTTCGATGAGCTGGTTTCTCCAGCGCATAAGCGGCGTCGTGCTTGTGTTTGTCATGGTCGGACACTTCATCCTCATGCATTATAATCCCGAAATGGGGCACTCGTTCGATCGGGTATTCGAACGGATGCAGAACCCGTACTACCAGATGCTGCAAATCGCATTCGTGGTGCTTGCACTGTATCACGGATTGCAGGGCGTCTGGAACATCTATCGCGATTTCAAATTTCCGTCGTGGCTCAACATGACGGTGCTGGCAATACTTATCGTAGCCGGAGTCGGCTTCGGCGCGCTCGGTATAGCAAACATTTTACATTTTTAATGTCAATGAAAAAGGAATTTTCACTATGAAACTATCACATGACGTCGTTATCGTGGGAAGCGGTTTGGCGGGTTTGCGCGCGGCGCTCGAAGCATCTCAATATTATAACGTTGCCGTCGTATCGAAACTCTTTCCCCTTCGCTCTCATTCCGGTGCGGCGCAGGGCGGGATCGCTGCCGCGTTGGCAAACGAAGAAGAAGATTATATCGACTGGCATTTTTTCGATACCGTGAAAGGATCGGACTACCTCGGTGATCAGGATGCAATAGAGCTGCTCGTAAACGATGCAATTCCCACACTCTACGAACTTGAACATCTCGGTACGCCGTTCAGCCGCACACCCGAAGGAAAAATCGCACAACGCAAATTCGGCGGTCATACAAAAAAATACGGTGAAGCTGCCGTGCTCCGGGCGTGTTACGCTGCCGATCGTACCGGTCACGTTATTTTGCATACTTTGTATGAACAGTGCGTTAAAAATAACGTAAAGTTCTACAACGAATATTACGCAATGGATCTTTTAGTAAAAGATAATATCACACGCGGACTCGTCGCGTACGATATGCCGAACGGGCGCTTCGTTGCATTTCACAGTAAAGTCGTTATGTTCGGCACCGGCGGTTACGGACGCGCCTATAAAATTACTTCGAACGCACACGCCAATACCGGCGATGGTCTCGGCATTACGGTTCGCGCGGGCATCCCGCTTGAGGATATGGAGTTTGTGCAATTCCACCCGACGGGTATTTTTGGTTACGGCATTCTGGTTACCGAGGGCGCGCGAGGCGAAGGCGGCTATCTGCTGAACAACGACGGCGAACGCTTTATGAAAAAATATGCACCCAAAGTAATGGAGCTTGCCCCGCGCGATCTTGTATCACGATCAATTTGGACGGAGATCAATGAAGGACGCGGCATCGACGGTAAACGATGCGTGCATCTCGATTTGCGTCACCTCGGCGCCGAGCGGCTAAAAGAACGCCTCCCTGAAATTATGGGATTCTGCCGCAAACTCGTCGGCGTCGATCCGGTCAAAGAACCGATCCCGATCGAACCGACGGCGCATTATTCAATGGGCGGCATCCCGGTTACCGTCGATGCAGAAGTACTTGCCGACGGCATTAAGGAAAAGGTCGAAGGATTTTACGCAGCCGGTGAATGCGCCTGCGTTTCGGTGCATGGCGCCAACCGTCTCGGAACCAACAGCTTGCTCGATGCAGTCGTGTACGGCAGGCGTGCGGGTAAATCAATCGTCCGGTTCTTAAACGACAACGGAACCGTGAAAGCCGATTTTATAGAAGATCAATACAAGGCGTCGCTTGACCGGATCGACAAAATAAAGAATAACACCGGTAATGAGAAGGTCGGTCTTCTCCGCACCAAATTGCAAAATGTGATGAACGAAAAAGTCGGCGTCTACCGCGACGGGAAGAACCTGGAAGAAGCTTTGAAAGAGGTAGAGGAACTCGAACAGCGTTTCAATAATATACAAATCGATGATAAAGGGTCGGTCTTCAACACCGATCTTGCCGAAGCGCTCGAGCTTGGAAACCTGCTCGATTTCGCACGGCATATCGTAGCCGGCGCATTGAATCGCCACGAAAGCCGCGGCGGTCATGCCCGCATCGACTTCCCGAAACGCGACGATAAAGACTGGTTAAAACATACCATTGCACTACGCAAAGACGACGGCGCAATTGAGTTCACCTACAAACCGGTTGTCATAACAAAATTCCAACCTCAGGAAAGGACTTACTGATATGAAGATCAAACTGAAACTGTTCCGCTATAACCCTGAGACCGATACAAAACCTCGTTATCAAACATACGAAGTAGAAGCCGATCCGAAGGAAAAAGTACTCGACCTTTTGCACAAAGTTAAATGGGAACAGGACGGCACACTCGCATTCAGAAGATCCTGTGCGCACGGCATTTGCGGATCGTGTGCAATGACCGTAAACGGTGAAAACCTGCTCACCTGCGAGGCGCTTATCGGTAACCTGAAGAAGCAGCGAATGATTACCATAGAACCCATACCATCGCTGCCGGTGATAAAGGATCTTGTTGTGGATATGGAAGACTTCTATAAAAAATACACGGTCATCAAACCATACCTGATCAACAATACCCCGCCGCCGCCGACCGAGCGATTGCAGAGTATTCAGGAACAACGCATAATAGACGAATCAACCTGGTGCATTATGTGCGGAGCATGCAGCACAAGCTGTCCGTCGAATTGGAGCAACCCCGATTTCCTCGGACCGGCTGCATTGCTCAAAGCGTACCGGTTCATTTTCGATTCGCGGGATGAAGGCGCGGATGAACGGTTTAACATCCTCGATCACGGCGACGGCGTCTGGCGCTGCAGAACAATCTTCAACTGCGTAGAAGCATGTCCGAAGGAGATCGATATAACGTATCATCTGTCGCAGTTGAAGAAAGCTATGGTAGTGAGAGAGGTGTGAAAGACGCGTGTATGTATGCATGCGTGATTGATTGATTGTGCGACGCACCTGCCCGTTGAACGGGAAATGAAATTGTATGCAATGACTCAGAAGAGTCGGCGTTTGGGTGCGTCGCACATATTTGAATTACTCTACTCTTTTTCTCTCCCGTTCCCACCCTTGATTATTATTTAACACTTTAATACCTTTAAACCTATATATTAATTGACTGCATACACCTTATCTTGAATTCCATGTTTCACCGTCAATCTATTTTAGTAACGTCAAGAGGAAATTAAACATGCCTTCGTTAACATCAGCAGCATGGACAAGCGTCGGGAAAAAAGTACTCACCGCTGTAACCGGATTGGGCCTGAGTTTGTTCGTTTTGTTGCACTTACTTGGGAACCTTGCATATTTTGACAGCGATCCAAACGCAATCAATCGCTACAGCCATTTCCTGCACAATCTTGGAGCGATATTCTATACGCTTGAGTTCATCCTCCTCGTTGCAATAGTGTTGCATATTATACTCGGAATAGTAATCTATGTAAGACGAAAAAAACTTCGTCCGGTCGAGTATGCAGTATCGGCGACACGCGGCGGCGCAAGCAAAAAGAACTTCAGTTCAAAAACAATGATCTGGACGGGTATCATTCTTCTTATCTTTATCGTTATACATCTCCAAACATTCAAATGGGGGCCCGGCGTCGAAGATGGATATGTTGCAACGGAAAATGGGGAAGAACTAAGAATAGACGGCAAACCCATAAAAGACGTACATCAGCGGTTAACCGAAGTTTTTAAAAAAGAAGGTTATGTTATAGGATATCTCGCGGTTATGATATTTCTCGGCTTTCATCTACGACACGGAGTTTGGAGCGCGTTTCAGTCATTGGGCGCAAACAATCCGAAACTATCGCCGATAATTTATACTATCGGTGGTATATTTGCCGTGTTTATAGCTTTCGGCTTTCTTTTCCTGCCAATCTATATTTACTTTTTTGTTTGAATAATATTGCACAGAGGATCATAATGAAACTCGATTCGAAAATACCAGCCGGTCCTGTAAACGAAAAATGGGATCTACATAAAAACTGCATCAAGCTTGTCAGTCCGGCAAATAAAAGAAAATATACTATCATTATAGTTGGTACCGGACTTGCCGGTGCATCGGCAGCAGCATCACTCGGCGAACTCGGTTACAACGTCAAAGCATATTTTATTCACGATACTTCCCGCCGTGCTCACAGCATCGCAGCACAGGGCGGTATCAACGCTGCTAAGAACTATCCCAACGACGGCGATACAATTTGGCGATTGTTTGTCGATACTGTCAAGGGCGGCGACTTCCGTGCACGCGAAGCGAATGTGTACCGGCTTGCACAGGTAAGCGGCGCTATTATCGATCAATGTGTCGCACAGGGCGTACCGTTCGCTCGGGAATATGGCGGTTTGCTCGCAAACCGCTCATTCGGCGGCGCGCAGGTGTCGCGTACCTTTTATGCCCGGGGACAAACCGGTCAACAACTTCTTCTTGGCGCGTACAGCGCGATGATGCGACAGGTCGATGCCGGACGGGTAAAACTTTTCCCCCGCCGCGAAATGCTCGACCTCGTCGTCGTTAACGGTAAAGCACGCGGAATCATTACCCGCAACCTCATCAATGGCGATATCGAAGGTCACGAAGCTCATGCTGTTTTATTATGCACCGGCGGATACGGCAATGTTTATTATTTATCGACTAATGCTAAAAATTCCAATGCAACTGCCGTGTGGCGATGTTACAAGCGGGGCGCCGCATTCAGCAATCCCTGTTTCACACAGATACATCCCACCTGCATTCCGCAATCGGGTGACTATCAATCGAAACTCACGTTGATGAGCGAGAGCTTACGGAACGACGGACGTGTTTGGGCGCCGAAAAACAAGGGTGATAAACGTCCCCCGAACGAAATCCCCGAAGATGAACGCGACTATTATCTCGAACGAAAATACCCGAGCTACGGAAACCTTGCGCCGCGCGATATATCCTCCCGCTCGGCGAAAGAAGTATGCGACGAGGGACGCGGCGTCGGCGATACCGGTTTTGCCGTGTATCTGGATTTCCGGGATGCAATAGACCGTCTCGGCAAAGAAGTCATCCGTCAACGGTACGGCAACCTATTCGATATGTACCAACGCATCACCGATGAAAATCCGTATGAAGTCCCTATGCGCATTTATCCCGCGGTTCATTACACTATGGGCGGACTCTGGGTTGATTACAACCTGATGAGCACCATACCGGGGCTGTATGTTCTCGGCGAAGCGAACTTCTCCGATCACGGCGCTAACCGGCTCGGCGCAAGCGCGCTTATGCAAGGACTTGCCGATGGTTATTTCGTTATCCCGTACACGCTTGGCGATTATCTCGCCTCAACCGAGTTGCCCAAAGTTGCCACTGAAGACGATGCGTTTAATGAAGCAACCGACAATATATCACAAATGACCGAAAAGTTACTGGGAATTAACGGCGATAAAACCGTCCTTCAGTTTCATCGTGAACTCGGGAAGATCATGTGGGATAATGTCGGTATGGCCCGGACAAAGAGGAGTCTCGAACTGGCAATCAAACAAATTAAAATTCTCCGGGAGGAATTCTGGCAGAATCTCAAGCTTATCGGCAGCGATCAGGAACTAAATAAAGATCTTGAATACGCGGGGCGGCTTGCCGATTACTTCGAGCTTGGCGAACTAATGGCGCAGGATGCATTACTTCGAAAAGAATCATGCGGCGGACATTTCCGCAAGGAATATCAAACCGGGGATGGTGAAGCACTGCGCAACGATAAGGAATTTGCATACGTGGCTGCGTGGGAATACAAAGGCGAAGGGAAAAAACCGAAGTTGCATAAAGAGTCGTTAAAATTTGAAGCGGTGAAACTTGCGCAGAGAAGTTATAAATAAGGCAAGAATCACTTTTTTCTCCCACGAAATTGTATTTTTTTGTGGGAGACTAAACTTTTTAATAACATGGAGATAATATTCCAATGAAACTCAATCTGAGAATATGGCGGCAAAAAGGACCGAACGACCGGGGTAGCTTTAAAAACTATACCGTAGAAGCAAACGAACATATGTCGTTTCTTGAAATGCTCGACTTCCTGAACGAAGACCTTATCGTAAAAGGCGAAGAGCCGGTTGAGTTCGACAGCGATTGTCGGGAAGGTATTTGCGGATCCTGTGGAATGGTAATCGACGGCGTCGCTCACGGTCCGTGGCAGGGAGCAGCTACCTGCCAAGTACATATGCGGCATTATCGTGAAGGAGAAACTATTACAATCGAACCGTTCCGCGCAAAGGGGTTTCCCGTTATCAAAGATCTTGTCGTTGACCGGAGCGCATTCGATCGTATTATGATCGCAGGAGGATATATATCGGTGAATACCGGAGCGCCGCCCGACGGAAATACGATTCCGATCCCGCAGGATAAAGCGGAACGTGCGATGGATTTTGCCGCCTGCATCGGCTGCGGAGCGTGTGTTGCCGCTTGCCCGAACTCATCCGCTTCGCTGTTTACCGGCGCCAAGATAGCGCAGTTCGCATTGCTGCCGCAGGGAGAAACAGAACGAAAACGGCGCGCCCGGCGAATGATCGATCAGATGGAGAAAGAGGGATTCGGCGATTGCTCTAACTACGCCGAGTGCGAGGCGGTCTGTCCGAAAGAAATTTCCATAGAAGCAATAGCACGCATGCGACGCGAATATTTGAAAGCGGTGTTTTAATAGTAGAAGAAAAATAAAAGGCATCCCTCCACCAAAATACCGCCGCCGCAGAAGGTACATCACATCCCGCTACGTTGTTAAAAGGAAAGAGTCCTCCCTACCAGTTGCTGTATTCACGTAAATATATTAACTTACAACAGTATTGATAATTTAATACTTTATAACCGGTAACATACAATATCATGGAGAGATGTACCGTGCAGGGATGTCGGATTCAAATTATTTTATCTGTAATTTCATTTTTTCTAATTTCATACAGCGCAAGTGCAGCCGATACGTTGTCGGTTGAGGAGCCGGACACGGTTATTGTCGAACAGCGGGACACCGCATTCATACACGAGTTTGCTATTGCGGTACAACTGTTCGATGACGGCGATTATAGTCTGGCTATGGACCACTTCAGATCGATAATCGAATCGTATCCGCAGACGTCACAGGGAATTGAATCGCGTTTCTACCTCGGGATGGTGTATCGCCGTATCGGACAACCCGAAAACGCCCGTATGACGCTGCAGACTTTTGCACTCACATTTCCCGATCACAAACGCGCACCCGATGCGTGGTGGAACATTGCGGACATCTATGCCGATCAAAACCGCTTCGCCGATGCGGGGCTTGCACTCGAACGCCTTTTTCAATTCCACCCAAATCACGAGATAGTGCCCGATGCAATGCTCAAAGCAAGCACATATTTCGAGAAGGCAGGCGACCGGAAAAAATCCGATGAATATCTCCGGCGAATTATTCTTCAACACAGCACCTCAAATGTTATTCTCGATGCCCGACTGCGATTCGGCATCTACCGGCTTGAAGACGGTGCATACTCGAAAGCTGCCGATGTATTCCGGAGAATCATTTCAGATATACCGGAGCAAGCAACCGATAATCGTTCCCGCACTACGCGGGCGCAAGCGATATTCGGATTAGCCCGCTCATATCATCACCGGCGTATATTCGATAGAGCCGAGCAAGAATACAACCGTGTGATAAATCAATACGAAAATACCCCTTCCTATCCAAACGCGCTGCTTCATCGCGCATTATTACATCAACAACAAGGACAGCATCTCGAAGCGGTGGATTTGTTTCGCCGCAGCCAGCGCACAACCGAAGGAAGCGACGACGACACAAAACAATCCATCGCCCGACGCGCACTGTTCGGTATTGCCGAAAGTTACAATGAACTCGGCGATTATTCAAGCGCCGCCACTTTTTTCGATCTCTATGCACGCCAATACGCCCAAACCGCAACCAAAGAGGAACTGGTCACCATCTGGAAAGGTGCGGCGCAAGCAAACGAGGGAATGCGAAATTACTATCGTGCACTCGAATGGTGGGACCGGATCATCGACATCGATGCGGCGGATAATGTACAAGAAGAAGCATATATCCGCTCGGCGATGAATCACATTCAAGTCGGTCAATATTACAATGCGGCAGAACACTTACGTACATACGCCGGCAATTATCAAACACCTCACGTTGCCGAAGCGTTAAACCGGTTGGGCAGGTTATATGAGGAACACCTTAACGATCACCGGAAAGCGCTGACAGCTTATGAAGAACTTGCCTATCGTTTCCCGGAATCTCGTTTTATTGACGATGCAATACTCAGGCAGGCACGGATGCAGTTGGAGATTGGAAATGACCGGACGGCACATCATATCGTTCGTGAATTTCCGCAACGATTTCCGGGCAGCCCGTTGGTAGAAGACGCCGTCGCCTTACAAGAAGAACTCGAAGTTTATCATTTACAGGACCGCGACGGAGGATTCCAGAGCATCACAATGCTTATGAGTGAGATGATTGCAGGAGCGCCGCGCGGCGAGCTTGCATTCCAACTCGGCAATATATATATCGATAAACTTAAGCAATATCCCGAGGCGGCGCGTCAATTTGAAATCGCTCTCTCAATGGAACTGCCTCAGAATAAGAAAATACGCGCCGAATATCTATATGCGTTTTCACTATACAGAACAGCGCAGCAATCGGCAGAGCGTAGATCGGAGATACTGGCTAAACTGCTCGAACAAAGCGAACTGACTAACCAGGAACGCTCCCCAAATAGCAAAGCAATCTCTTATTACCATCTCGAAGTGCTGCGATCCGTTGCCGGTACGGCCGAATTCATCGACGCTGCGGAAAAATACATCGAAACATTTCCGCAATCCGAACATACCGTTATTGTACGAATGGCGCTTGCCAAATCGCTTGAAGAGATAGGTGAACAAACACGGGCAGTTGAAAAATACAAACAGATTATCCAGCAATACCAGAACCAACCGGTTGCAGGGGATGCAATAGTACAACTTGCAAATTATTATCTCACTGCGGGTGAAGACAGTAATGCAATCGATCTATTTACTTCTTATATAAGGCGATATGCAAACGGGGTGCACATTGCCGATGTTATGCTGACGACCGCGGGACTACATCGGAAAAACGGAAGATACCGGGAAGCAATCGATCTCTACAGGCAATTTGTTCGCACTTATAAATATCACAACAAGATCGACGGTGTTAGGGAAAATCTCGCATTTGCACTTTTTAACGATACTCGTTACCGCGAAGCGCTTGAATTATTCGAAGATATAATCACATATTATCAATCTTCATTTTTTAATCCCGTGGTCGTGCCGGAAAATATATTCTATGTCGCCGCTACTGCCGCGTATCGAATAGACGCTGAGGATAAAGCTATTGAATATTTCGAGCAGTACGTTGTACGCGACCGTTCATCGGAACGTTCGGGCATTGCATCCATTATATTGGGAGAATTATACAACCGGCGAGGTGAAACGCAAATATCCGATTTTTATTTCGGACGTGCTGACGAGATTGTTACCGGAGGAGCAACGAACAAAGATATTGCTGATTTATTATATCTCAACGGTCGATATGAAAAAGCTGTCCCCCACCTTAACGCCACTGCAGAAAACGCCGAATCGGAAGAAACACGAAAAACATACCGGACGCGCGAGATCATAGCGCTGTTGCGAAGCGGCAAGATCGATGAGGGCCGCCGCCGAATCGAATCATATAAAACTGATTTCCCTCAAGAAAAAAATGCACTTGTCGAATTTGAATTCGAGATCGGAATGCGGCAATTCAGAAATCGTTCTTACGATAATGCAGCGCGGACGTTTCAACAGTTTATTCAACAGCATCAGGGACATGAAAAAACCGCCTTCGCGCATTTTTATCTCGGCAGAACGTGGGAAGCCGTCGGACGCAGAAATGATGCAAGGAGAAAATACGAAGAAGTATTTGAGAAATTTCCAAATTCCGATATCATGCCGGACGTTCATCTTGCTTATGCAGGACTATTAATGCGTGAAGAGCAGTTTATCGAAGCCATAGATCATTACCGTATAATCATCGAAACCGCATCCGACGATGACGATTTGATGTATTATACGATGCAAAATCTCGCACAGGCATACGAGGAAATCGGATTCAATGAAGCTGCGCTCGAATTGATAGATGATTTCATTGAACGATTTCCAAACGATCCGAAAGTAATCGATATGGATATAAAGATCGGAACTTTGTATCAGCGGGCTAAGTTATATGAACGAGCATTAGAGAAATTCCATTCGCTGATCCTTTATGCCGACCGCGCCCTCGAGACGGAGCTTCGGTATTACGCCGGCGATTCGTATCATACCATGGGTAACCACCAACGGGCAATTCAAGAATTTTTAACCGTTGCTGAAATCGACCCGCGCACGACACAACTCGACTGGACTGCTACGGCGTTATATATGGCAGGGCAATCGTATGAACAAAAGGGTATTCCATCGCAAGCGATTGCGATGTATCAGGAGATAATCGATCGCCGCGGCATCGAAGCGCAATACAAAGCGGCGGCGCGCCGTGAAATCGAACGCGTTCGCAATACTATGAATCAAACAAATTAAAAGACATGAAACGAGAGAATTATGTTCAACTTCGAAACAGAATACATAATACGTAAAGTACAAAATAAAATCCTTGGCGAGCGGGATAGGGTTACGCTCCGCTCGATTCTATCCGCGCCAATTCATAATGCGATAAAAGTATATTTCCGTGCAAGTATTGCAAATAAACACGGAAGCACAAAGCGTTTCCATACCGAACAAAGCGCAGACGTCGACATATTAAAATCCGAAATCGATCTGCTGCTACCGTCGAATTACACATTCGACAGAGACGCCTTTTTATCGCTTCTTACCGACGCGGTGCATTTTCAATTTAATTATCTCTGCCGTCCACGGTGGACAATGAAAGAATTTTTCTTTCACAATTCGTCCACTCTGGCCATCCCGGAACTGAAACAAGGATTTATATATTTTTCGGCATACGATTACTATCCAAAAGTTCTCTTTCCCTATTTGAGAAAGAAAAATATTACGCAGCTTGAAAACGCCACTTTCGATGAGATCATATTGAAGATAGATAAGCTCGTACTCGGAAACGCCACCGCCAACGACTTTGCAACAGTGCTTCAACCTTTATCGGATTTCATCAGATACGGCAGAGAAAACGATGATGATTCTATTCCCGAACATGCGCTTGCATTATTTTTTGACGATAAGAAATTTAACCATATAAAAACCTACTTCGAATCAATACTCAAACGCAAACAGATTGAACAGGTTACAATCGATGAGCTGCGCGAGTACCTATCCGGTATGCCGGAAAAAGGCGATATAAAATCAGAAGAAGCGATTACGGAAAAGCCGGTAGATGAAAAGATACCCGACGATGAATCCGGAGCTCCCCCCGTCATCGAGGAACCGTATGAAGAAGAACCGGATGCGGAGGAACCGATAGCTGAGATAAACAATGAATCCGGAACCGGGCCGGAGAAGGAGGTCACAAAAACCTCCGAAAGCAACGAACCGTTCCAACCGCTGCGGGCAGAATCCGATCCGGCGGATGAATCCCTAGAAGAAATAAAGGAAATAAAACCACAGAAAACCTCATCATCGATGCCCCCGCTTGAGCTTTTAATCGAAGATGATGAACGCAAACGATTCATCCGAAAATTATTTAATAATGATGCTGCATATTTTGAAGTAGTCGTTCAAACGTTGAATAAGATTTTATCATGGAAAGAAGCATCGCTCTACATCGATGAGATATTTTTAGTCAACGGCGTCGATCCGTATTCTACCGATGCGGTGAATTTTACAGACAAAGTATACACCAGGTTCAATCAGAAATCAGTGTATAAATAAATGAAATTCATTGATACAGCCACAATCGCCGTTGAAGGCGGCGCGGGTGGAAGAGGATGTGTTAGCTTCAGAAGAGAAAAATATGTGCCGAAAGGCGGACCGAACGGCGGCAACGGCGGCAACGGCGGAAGCGTGTTCATTCACGCAGACCGAAATCTCAATACACTCCTCGACTACAGGTATAAAAGCCGTTATAAAGCGGAACGTGGAGAGCACGGCAAAGGATCTAACAAACACGGTAAACGCGGCAAAGATGTTGTACTCCGGGTGCCTGTGGGAACTATCATTCGAGACGAAATGACCGAACAAATTATAGCCGACCTTACAGAACACGAACAGGAAATTATTGCCGCAAAGGGAGGGAAAGGCGGCAGGGGGAACGCCGAGTTTGCAACATCTACCAACCGGACTCCCCGTTATGCCGAACCCGGAGGTGAAGGGGAAAACCGAACGATAATCCTTGAACTCAAACTGCTTGCGGATGTAGGACTTGTCGGCTTACCGAATGCGGGTAAATCGACGCTCATTTCAAAAATCTCCGCCGCCAAACCAAAGATCGCCGATTATCCGTTTACAACGCTTGCGCCGAATCTTGGTATTGTGCAAGCTCGTGAGTTTCAAACATTCACCGTGGCGGATATTCCGGGACTTATTCAAGGTGCGCATCAAGGAAAAGGACT
The DNA here is from genome assembly GCA_003567775.1 of Ignavibacteriales bacterium. Classification (GTDB taxonomy): domain Bacteria; phylum Bacteroidota; class Ignavibacteria; order T3Sed10-11; family T3Sed10-11; genus T3Sed10-11. Next base: position 27,148 of record PWYR01000043.1, read on the forward strand.
CGGAATACAATTTCTCCGTCACATCGAAAGAACATCGGTGCTGGCATTCCTTATAGAATCAACCGATGAAGATCCCCGCTCTACATTTGAAACACTTGCCGCTGAACTTCGGCAGTTTAATCCGGCGATTCTTGATAAATCGAAATTGTTGGTATTTACAAAGAAAGATATTGCAGACGATCAAATCCTGATAAAATTGCAATCATTTTCAATCAGCAGCGATATCCCGACATTGATTATTTCCGCCGTCACCGGCGATGGGATACAAGATTTTATCGATCTTGCCTGGGAAAAACTAATTGTGGAGCGAACCGAACTCAAATAATGTGATTTATTTAAGACAAAATTGTCAGTCTTGCCAATCAGTATCTTTTTTCGTAATTTCATAGTAGGTCACATTTGGAACGCTGTGCAAGACTCTCACCGGAATAAAATGATATCAATATATGTTCTTACTCATAATCTACCTGCTCAACGAGGAGCCTACCACCTCTCACAATCCTATTTTGGGGCGGAAAAATCTGATCTGTACAAAAATGAAAAATCTAATCATAACGGAGAATTATTATGGATACCTTTGAACTTATAGAAAAAAACGATCACGAACAAGTTGTCTTTTGCTCGAATAAATTAGTGGGCTTACAAGCAATAATCGCAATTCATGATACCTCACTCGGACCCGCACTTGGCGGCACGCGTATGTGGACATATAAAACGTCGGAAGAGGCGCTGAAGGACGTGCTGAGGTTATCTCGCGGAATGACATACAAAGCGTCGGTTGCAGGTCTAAACCTCGGTGGCGGCAAAGCCGTGATCATAGGCGACCCGAATAAAGATAAAACAGAAGATTTATTCCGGTTCTTCGGAAGATTTGTTGAAGGACTTGCGGGCCGTTACATTACGGCAGAAGACGTCGGTACCGATGTAGAAGATATGGAATTTGTACGAATGGAAACAAAATACGTTACCGGTATATCGCGCGCCCTCGGCGGGAGCGGCGACCCGTCGCCCGTCACCGCATACGGCGTCTACGTTGGTATGAAAGCATGTGCAAAGGAAATATTCGGCAGCGATTCTCTGGAAGGCAAAAAGGTTGCAGTTCAGGGCGCGGGAAACGTCGCAAGATATCTCTGCGATCATCTTGCAAAAGAAAAAGCAGACATCCTGGTATGCGATATATACGAAAATAAAGTAAAAGCAATTGTTGATGCAACCGGCGCAACACCGATCGATCCCGATAAAATATATGAAGCCGATACGGATATTTTTGCGCCATGTGCGCTCGGCGGAATCGTCAATGACGATACGATACCGAAATTTAAATTCAAAATTATTGCGGGCGGCGCAAACAACCAATTGCTTGATGAAAATAAACACGCCGATGTCTTACTCAAAAAAGGAATTCTTTATGCTCCCGATTATGCCATCAATGCAGGCGGACTCATCAACGTATCGAACGAGTTTGAAGGATATAATCAGGAGCGCGCACTAAAGCAAGCTGAAACAATTTATCAAAGAATCCAACAAATCATAACAATATCAAATGAACGAAACATTACCACACAGGAGGCGTCCAGTCGACTGGCTGAAGATCGCATCAGGGCAATCGGTCAGGTAAAACAGATCTATGCCGGCTCTTCGACATTCACGGGTCGTCTTGGTGAAACCGCAACACGGAGATAAATTACTTAAGTGGAATCTATCCTCTACAACGGTGTAGAGGATGGACTCCACCATAAATCTGCTTAAAAATTATGCGTTATAAACGACGTCTTGTAAGGGAAAAAACACTCCAGGCATTGTATGCGTTAGAACTGTCCGATGATCCAATCGACCATATCCTGACGCATACAATCGACCAATTACGTGACGATAAAGAGTCGCACGAATTTGCACGGTCATTATTTCAAAAATGCATCGATGCAATACCGGTGATTGATCCGCTGATTCGCGAACAGACGGCGAATTGGGAATTAGACCGCATTGCGCTCATTGATAAGTTGTTGCTGCGAATGACAATAGCCGAGTTCATGTTTTTTGAAGAAATCCCGCCCAAAGTTTCTATCAACGAAGCCATCGAAATTGCAAAACGGTTCAGCACCGAAAAAAGCAGTCAATTTATAAATGGTATTCTCGATGCAATACTTGAGCGGTTGAAAACAGAAAACAAGCTCCGGAAAAGCGGACGTGGATTAATTGAAATTTCGGTAAACACCGTGCGCGAAGAGGAATCTAATAACAAGGCAACGTGATACCAACTCCGCCATCCCCTGACATAGAAAAACGAACTGGAACACGGTTCCAGATTTTTATCTGGACATTATTCGATCTCGGCAGCAATGCTTTCATTATGCTGATCCTGACTGTCGTTTTTCCTGTTTATTTCACTACGGTACTTGCTGCAGGACGTTCCGACGCCGATTTCCTCTGGGGTGCAGCGTTTAGTGTATCTATGCTTATTGCAGCATTGATCTCTCCCGTTCTCGGAGCTATTGCCGATCATTCCGCAGGGAAAAAACGATTTCTGCTTTATTTCACCCTTCTCTGCATTGTATCAACCGCTCTTCTTTTTTACGTTGGAGAACACCGGCTTGCGCTCGGTTTTATACTTCTAATTTTTGCAAACATCGGATTTGAGGCATGTCTTGTTTTTTACGATGCTTTTCTTCCGGAAATTACGACGGAGAGAAGTTACGGACGCGTATCCGGATACGGGTTTGCAATGGGATACGTCGGATCGTTGCTCTCGGTGCTGATAGCATATCCGTTAATCAGTGAAGGATTTACGCCGGAAAATTTTACAAATATCCGTTGGTCGTTCGTTCTGGCGGCAGGGTTATTTACGATATTTGCTCTTCCATTCTTTTTCGTCCTTCGGGACAGTAAAAAAGACGTATTCCGTTCGGAGTCATACATCTCAATCGGCATCAGCCGTGTGGTAACGACGGTGCGGAACGTTAAGCGATACAGCAATATCGGGAAATTTTTAATAAGCTATTTTATCTATTTTGACGCTATCAACACGGTAGTGATTTTTGCTTCAATCTATGCGACGGTTACGCTCAATTTTTCGATCACGGAAATACTTCTCTTTTTCATTACAGTCCAGACAACCGCCATTGCAGGGTCGCTTGGGTTCGGTATTCTCGCCGACAGCATCGGGCGAAAAAATACCATCAGCATTACGCTCCTGATCTGGATCGGTGTGGTGATAGGCGCGTTTCTATCGCAAGATAAACTCACTTTTTTTGTTGTCGGAACAATCGCCGGTCTTGCTCTCGGATCTTGTCAGGCATCCAGCAGGAGTTTGATGAGTACGATACTCCCATTCCATAAGCGGACCGAATTTTTCGGGTTTTACTCGTTTTTCGGGAAGGCGTCGGCGATAATAGGTCCGACATTGTTCGGATTGCTCTCGACCTTATTTAATCAGCGATGGGCAATACTCTCGGTCGGATTCTTTTTTCTGGTTGGATTAATACTCCTGCAGCGGGTCAAAGAAGAACCGTATAAACCGGAAGCCGATGAAATTATTCCACCAACATCTCCGAACACCTAATGCTAATCTCAGTTCCTACGTCATCTCAATTTGTTTGACAATCCTAATCGATCCATTGTCAATGCGGCCGAAAATATCCTTCAAATCCTTACCCGTTATCACGATTCCGTGGTTTTTCTGGCACACAACAACCCGCGCCGGATCGGGCGCATTTCGAATTACCGACGCGGTATCTTCGCCAAGTTCGACCGTTCCGCACGGATATGATGTTTGTGTTGCCGCCACGGTGTGACCGGTCATTTTTGTGGCAGAATCGTCTACCCAGCAATGTGCATGTATAATTGCCCCAACACCCGGGTTTTCCGTATATACCATCCAGTGCTCAATCGCATCAACCGATACCCGGTTCGGTCGCTCGATGTGCTTAGGAATACTGACCAGAATAGCATTTTTCTTTTTATCATATCCCGTGACAAGATGAATGTGTTCACCCACGTTTTGCAGATTCGATTTATCGACCCCCGATGCACTCATCCAGAATGTTTTATCGTCGTTTCGTACACTCAGGTTACCGTAACTGAGACCGCCTACACGATATAAACGCCAGAGCTGGCGCAATGCGTCTTCGCTCAGAAATTGCTCGATCTTGATTACCGTCGGAAGCAGATCCATCTCATCAAGTTTACGACCGGCATAGTATAATTGTCTTGTTTTTTCTGTTCCCCCGGCAAGCTCGTCGGGCAGATCCGGAAAAAATTCATTATTGATCACAAATCTCGAACACGCAAGCGGGGCGATACGCTCGTAAGCATTTTCAAAATATTCTTCCATCTTACCCTCATGAAGCACAATCCGCGGGAATCCCTGCTCGGGCGTTACGAAATAGGAATGCAGTTCGTTTCCGTTTCTTGTATGATAAATAAGCAAGTTGGAAATATTTTTTAATAAGTGAGGATATGCAGTTTCAAGAATATGTCCCTGCGGCATCTTACCCTCGAGTATTGAAACAATAAATACACTTTGTGACTTTCGCCGGTAGGGACGCGACGTTTCATCATCCACCAAATTAAAAATTAATCCGGTTTCATCGTTCGGAGACTCATGATATTCATGTCCCCGCATTTGCATTCTCTCGTGAATACCTTCCACAAACCAGCGCACCGTATCCGTGGCAGCTTCACCCACAAATGCATAACTTAACTTTGTACCCTGTTTTTCTTCCACGTTTTACTCCATACTAATAAAATATTCGAAAAGTTTTACTTCTTGTGCATCTTTATGTACGATACCGACAGGACCTTTATAAATACCTCCATCGTGCTTTATATTATACACCCGTATTGCAATAACATTTTCTTCCCCCAGTAAATCGGTGGGAATGTCATATATTCGGAGTGTTTCCCGTTCTGACTTTGTTTCTGGAGGAAATGCCCCCGTCGAACCAATAAGTTGTCCGTTAAGAAAGGTCTGATCCGCTTCGTCAATTTTCCCGACAATCAATATAAGTTGGTTACCTATCGGCTCTTCGGGGAAGGTAAACGTTTTACGGTACCAGGCATACCCGTTGTGATCATAACCTTGAGATTTCCACGGACAGGGAACTGCTATCGTATCCCATTGCTCATCATTATAGTAAACGTGACGCCACGTGATGTGATCACCTAAACGAAATTTCCATGTTCCCGATAAATCGACAATGAGATTTATACCCGCATTGAGTTCATTACTACCAATAAGAACAATGATTAAAATAATTAATGAGCGTAATTTCTCCATATCATGTATTTTCCAATCGTTGAAGTACTCGTCTTAGTATTTCATATACATCCGTTTCACTGTATAAAGCATCCGTTTGTTGACCATCAGCGGGATCTACAAGGATTTTTTTCCCGTAGCTCTGTTCACCGATAGCAATAAGGTTCTTAATATGCTCGCGAGATAATGGACGTTCACCGCCGAGCAAACGCGCATAGAGTGTTATCCGGGCGACGTGCTCAAGTTTTTCCATCCCGAAATATGCTTCCTGTAAGCTCGCACCGAAGGTAACTGCGCCATGGTTTGCAAGCAGGATTGCATTATGATCATGGACAAACGGACTGATTGACTCGGGGACTTCATCCGTAGACGGTGTTGCGTACCGTGCAAGCGGTATTTTCCCCATCATCACAAGCACTTCCGGAAACACAGGTTTATCGAGTGCCTGACCGGATGCAGCAAATGCAGTAGCAAACGTCGGATGCGCGTGAACGACAGCATTGACATCTTCCCGCTGCTCGTAAATGAACAAATGCATTTTCAGCTCGGTGGACGGCTTACCTATACCGCTTACCGGTTTTCCCGATCGGTCAACCTCGACGATATCGTTTATGGTGACATCTCCTTTATGTATCGACGACCGTGTTGTGTAAAACGTTCCTGTCTTTGTCCGAACGCTGATATTTCCGTCCGTTGCGCTAACCATCCCTTTCTCTGCCAGACGATGACAGACAGTAACCATTTCCTGCAGTATGGATGATTCATCGGGATGTTCCATCATACAGCGTCCATTATTTCAATTGCCATTTGGTATTTTTTAAAAGGCGGCAGCATGTAGGCGCCGGTTACCATGTGTTTTGATTCGCGGAGAAATTCTGCGGCGATCTTGACGCCCAACACCGCCCCATTTTTTCCGGCGGCGCGGAATTTTTCCCGTACTGAATCAGGAATATTTATTCCCGGGATTTCATTGTGTAAAAACTCTGCATGGCGGTAGCTTCGCAAAGGCATAATACCCACCATAACCGGTATTTTCAGATGATCGATCTTCTTCATGAATTCTTCCATCGTATGAATTTCAAGCACCGGCTGTGTAAAGATAATTTGCGCTCCTTCTTCAACTTTCTGGTGAAGTTTATCGAGTTCATATTCAAGGTCTTCGGCAACCGGATTTGCTGCACAGGCAATGAGGAAATTAGTCTTCGTTCCTATGGAGTTGCCCATTAGATCACGCCCTTCGTTAAACCGTTTAACGGCGCGGATAAAACCGACCGACTCGATATCAAATACCGACGTTGCATGGGGATAATCCCCGATATTCGCAGGATCGCCTGTAATAACGAGAATATTTTTCAACCTGAGTTCGTGACAACCCAGAAGATCCGCCTGCATCCCGATCATATTTCTATCACGACAAGCCAGATGAGTAATTGTTTCCATACCGGTCTCGGATTGTACTTTGTGACAGATCGCCAGCGGTGTCATTCGCAGCCGGGCGCGAGCGCCGTCTGTAATATTAACAGCGTCGATTCCATTTTGTTTGAGATACGTCGCTCCCTCGACCACACTGCTCATATCAAGCCCCCGTGGGATATCCAATTCGACGGTCGTTAGGAATTTCTTCCCGATATTTTGTGCAAAGTTTGATCTGTCGGTAGCGGGTGTTTCTTCAATTTTATCTGCTTCCGGCTTTCGTTCTTTAACTTCCAGATCCATAGCGCCCGGTTTTACATTCGAGACGGCTTTTCTGATTTCACGAATGTGAGCCGGCGTCGATCCGCAACAGGCGCCGATAATTCGCACACCTGCTTCGACAAGCTGCTTCGCATACATTGCAAGATATTCGGGGGTTGTATGATAGACCGACCGACCGTCGCGCAATGTGGGAATACCGGCTGCCGGCTGTGCTGACATTACAACGCCTTCCTGGTACATAGACTTAATAATACCGAACATACGCTGTGGACCGACGGTACAGTTTGCACCGACAACATCAACCCCTCGTTTATGAATATGTTCTACAACATCGATAGGAAAATTACCGGCAAGAATGGCGCCATCTTCTGAAAACGCTTTCTGGGCAATAAGTGGCAAATCGCTTACCTCTTTTGCCGCCTGGATTGCTATATCGAGTTCATTAAGACTTACAAATGTTTCAAGCATTATCAGATCGACGCCTTCCTCTACGAGAGCTCCGATCTGTTGCTTAAATGCTTCTAACATTTGCTGTACGTTCACTTTACCGATCGGTTCAAGCAGTTTTCCCGTCGGACCAACCGCACCGGCGATATATATCGTTTTATTTTCATTCTCCTCATAATAAAGAGAAACCTTTTTTGCAATTTCAACGCCTTTTTTATTTATTTCCTGAACTTTATCCTGCAAATAAAAGTCCGATAGACGATATCTATTGGCGCCGAATGTATTCGTCTCAATAATTTCAGCGCCTGCATCCACGTATTCTTTATGAATTCTTTCGACTATATCCGGATTTTTCAGATTCTGAATATCGTGAGGAAGCTCGGGATATTCATAAAGATCCAGCAATGTCCCCATTGCACCGTCACAAATTATCAGTCCCTCTTTCAATCTATCCTGAAACAATTTTCTCATAATAACGCAACTTTTTATAAGGAAACATTCAACAAATTAACACGGAGAGAAACTATAGTATAAGTATATCTTTAAATTAATGCAAATTATACGTATATTTATTGAACATCAGCATGTGACATTTAATTTACTAACCGGAGATTTAAAACTATGATAATGTATCGGTTATTCTTATGCGTGTTAGCACTCGGTATTTTTCTCGGTTGCGGTGCGAATAATCAAATTGAAGAAGAGTGGAACTATTATGGAGCGGAGATAACCAAAAACGATGTCATTACTGTATCACGGGCAGTTGAACAAATCGAAAATCTAATCGACCAACCGGTAGTTGTCCGGGGAACAATAAAACAGGTATGTCAAACCCGCGGGTGTTGGATGGTTGTTGAAGAAGAAGGAAAGACAGTTCGGGTACGTTTTGCGGACTATGGTTTCTTCGTGCCTTGGGAATCCGCAGGGAAAGAAGCCCGTATGCAGGGTGCGCTCAATATCCAAACAGTCAGCGAAGAGCAAGCCCGACACTGGGCAGAAGAAGCCGATGATCCGGAAGTAAAGCCCGAAGACATCCACGGTGATCAGGAAGTGATTAGGTTAATGGCGACAGGAGTAGCCATTAAAGGAGGGACGCCTATTTCTCCCGAACAACAAGCGGTTATAGAAGGAAAACATGAACACGAACACACTCATTAAT
>PWYR01000005.1 GCA_003567775.1 Ignavibacteriales bacterium
CGATGTATCATGATGCGGGACTTTTAATCTTACAACAAGAACGTAAACTTATATTTTACGTACGTTGTTTGCCTGAAGGCCTTTTTGACCCTGTTCAACTTCAAACTCGACTTTGTCGCCGTCTTCGAGGTTCTTATAACCGTTGCCGGTTATTGAACGGTAATGAACGAAGACATCTTCGCCGGATTCGCGTTGAATGAATCCAAAACCTTTTGCACTGTTAAACCACTTTACTGTTCCTTTTTCCATGGAACACTCTCCTTTTAAAAAAGTTTTTCAAAAATATCTGCCGTAAGCAGATCGTACAATCCATTCTTACAATGACTCTAACAAAGAAAAATCGCGCCTAAATGGCATCTCTTTTTCACCATTTATCGCGATTTCTTAAAGTCCTGACGATCTTGATGGAGCTATTACTTATTACAGCAGCTTTTGAAAAACCTCAGGAAAAGCTTAGAGTTCAATATAAACGGTGTACTGTTTACTTGTGGACTATAGTATACGGTATTATTTCACCAAATGCAAGTATTATCTTCTTTTTCCCCGTCTATTTTTATCTTTCGGAGGACGTGCTTCGTTTACATTAACACCCCGCCCCTTGATTGTGTGTCCGCGCATTCCCTCGATTGCCGCATCTGCTTCCGCCTTTGCGGGCATTTCGACAAACCCGAATCCTTTTGATTCTCTCGTGAACATGTCACGTATTATTGTAACTTTCGACACTTTACCGTATTTTTCGAACTCTCCCTGCAATTCGTCTTCATTGACGTCGCGGGCAAGATTACCGACAAATATATTCATAATTCTCCTTTAAATTGTGGTGATATGTGCTCACAATATCCTCCGCCTATTCCTAATCCTGGACAGATTGTTGCAAAATGAAGGGTAGAGCGAGTTATATTTAATTAATACTTTATAGTATAATGCAATATGATTGCAAAGTCAAATAATTAAAATCCACTTTACACAATCTCAAATTATTTGTAACTTATTCCTGATAACATAGTTTCGAGTATCAATTATTATTATAGCACGTGCACCTACAGGAATTAATTTATGAAATATGTCTATCTCACTATTGTCACTTTTATTATGGTTTTTCCCGCTCACACAGAAGATCTGACCGTATCATCGCCGGGTAATATCATTCAGGTTCAATTCCGGCTTGATGACGGTATCCCGTATTATAATATCCGGCGCTTTGGAATTGACGTCATTACGCAGTCCGCACTCGGATTTAAGTTAAAGGATGGTCCTGATTTAATAGAGGGATTTATCCTTAAAAATAGTACATACACCCATCTCGATGAGACCTGGACACAAGTATGGGGAGAGAAGAAACATATTAGAAATCACTACAACGAAATGCGTGTGGATTTAATCGAAGCCGGTTCTTTGCAGCGTGAAATGACGATAGTGTTTCGTGTATATGACGATGGACTTGGTTTCCGGTATGAAATTCCCGAGCAGGCCAATATCGGACCAATCAATATAATGGATGAATTAACGGAGTTTGCATTGACCGACGATCACGAAACCTGGTGGATCGGCGCATATCAATGGAATCGTTTTGAATATCTTTATGAGAACACCCCCTTGAGTGAAGTCGATACCGTTCATACACATTTTACTATGAGAACGAAAGACGGATTATATCTCAGTTTTCATGAGGCGGCGCTGGTTAATTATTCCACAATGGCTCTCGAAAGAATTCATGGATACACATTAAAGGCGAATTTATTTCCGTGGTCTGACGGTGTGAAGGTTCGTACGAAAACCCCAATGGTAACTCCCTGGCGGACAATTCAAATTGCAGACGATCCCGGTGGATTAATAACATCATATCTCATTCTTAATCTCAATGAACCATCCAAAATAGAAGATACCTCATGGATAAAACCGGGCAAATATGTTGGCATCTGGTGGGAGATGCATATTGAGAAATCGACGTGGGGAAGCGGACCGATTCACGGCGCAACGACCGGAAACGCCAAACGGTATATTGACTTTGCCGCTGAACAAGGTTTTGATCATGTGCTCGTGGAAGGATGGAATATTGGTTGGGACGGCGATTGGTATGCGGACGGGGTGGTATTCGATTTTACCACTCCCTATCCCGATTTCGATCTTCAAGGAGTGGCACAATATGCACTGGATAAAGGGGTGCGATTAATGGGACATCACGAGACGTCTGCTACTATCCTGAACTATGAAGAACAGATGGAGGATGCATTCGCTCTGTATGAACAACTTGGGGTCCGCGCGGTAAAAACCGGCTACGTTGGCCATGGCACGGAGATTGTTTGGTATGATGAATCCGGTAACCCGAATTATGAATGGCATCATGGACAATTTATGGTCGAACATCATCAACGGGTAGTTGAATTGGCGGCAAAGCACAGGATTTCTCTCAATGTACATGAGGGTGTAAAGGATACGGGACTGCGGCGAACCTGGCCTAATCTGATGACCCGCGAAGTTGCACGCGGTCAGGAATACAATGCGTGGGGAGGGGAGGGCGGCAACCCGCCGGACCACGTCGTAATCATTCCGTTTACACGCAATCTTTCCGGACCGTTTGATTATACCCCCGGCATCGTCGATCTCTTTTTTGAAGAATACCGTCCCGATAACCGGATAAATTCTACGCTTGCTAAAGAGCTCGCGTTGTATGTTGTAATCCACAGTCCGTTGCAGATGGCTGCCGATCTGCCCGAAAATTACGAAGCGAATTTGGATGTGTTTCAGTTCATAAAAGATGTTCCCGCCGATTGGTCGGATACGAAAGTGTTACATGCAAGTATAGGGAACTACGTCACCATTGCCCGCAAAGACCGGAACAGCGATGATTGGTATCTGGGCAGCATAACCGATGAGAATGGCAGATTTCTCAAAGCGCCGTTGAATTTTCTCGAACCGGGCAAAAAATATATTGCCGAAATCTATCGCGACGGAAATGATGCAGATTGGATCGGTAATCCGTATGATATAGTAATTGAAGAAAAAATCGTCGATTGCAGTATGACATTACCACTGCGTCTTGCAACAAGCGGCGGTCAGGCAATTCGGTTTAGACCTTTAAGCGATACTGATGAATAACGATATATAAATAGATGAAAGGTAATTCGTATGTCAGCAATACGTTATATTATAACGCTTATCTTAGTAAGTGCGTTATTTCAAATTAATCTCTATAGCGATGATGTTGAAAAAAATCTTGAGGGATTTGATTCATTCATCAATAAAGTTATTGATGATTGGAATGCTCCGGGTATGGCTGTTGCAATAGTGAAGGACGGAGAATTAGTTTTTGGTGAAGGATTCGGCTATCGGAATATTCAGAATAAACTACCTGTTACACCGCAATCTCTTTTTGCCATTGCATCATGTTCTAAAGCTTTTACAACTACTGCGATTGCGATGCTTGTAGAAGATGGACTTATAGATTGGGATGCACCCGTACGTGATTATTTACCCGAATTCCGAATGTCGGATTCTTATATAAACGAGCACATAACGGTGCGCGATCTTGTAACTCACCGGTCCGGTCTTCCGCGCCACGACCGGGTTTGGTTGGGAACACCGTTTACAAGAGAAGAACTTGTCGAAAAGATCCAATACCTTGATTTCAGCAGAGAATTTAGAGAAACATACCAGTATAATAATTTACTCTACGTAACTGCCGGACGAGTAATCGAAGCGGTGACCGGTTCAACATGGGAAAGTTTTGTAAATCACCGAATTTTGCGTCCGCTTGGTATGACCGCAACCAATTTTTCTGTGACGGATATGCAGCTTGCTGATGACTTTGCTTTTGCATATACGATCGGTGGTAATAACTTGGTGCTCGCACCTTTCCGAAATGTCGATGCACTCGGGCCCGCGGGATCTATAAACTCCAATATTTCGGACATGGCAAAGTGGATTCAGTTCAACCTCGACCGTGGAATTGTTATGCTCGATACGCTTTTATCGCCTGAACATTTAGCACAGGTTCATTCTCCATGGTTCGTTGCAACGCGCAGCGTCGAAGATGAGGAATTATCTTTCGTAAATTACGGATTGGGTTGGCGAATAAGTTCATACCAGGGACATCGGATAGTATATCATGCAGGCGCGATTGGTGCGTACCGTGCTTATGTGATGCTTCTGCCAGATCACAATATAGGAATTGTGTCGATTACAAACTATAATCGCGCTCAGGTGAACCGGGTGGTAACCTATAATGCAATTGATCGCTTACTCGAACTCGAACAAATCGACTGGAGTACACGTTTAAAAGAACGTATGACCGGGCCGCGTGAATACAAATGCCACGATTCACCACGTTTGACGCATTCACTTAATGCCTACTCCGGTACATACGAACATCCTGCTTATGGTGAGATTACAATCGATCGTAACGGCAACCGGTTAAGCGTTACACGCTATGGGGAAACTTCGCAACTGGAACACTGCAAATTTAATATGTTTCGCCGAGAGAGGGGATATTGGGGAGCGTTCAGTGCAGGAACACGGTTTACATTTATTGTGAACGAGGAGGATGAAATAGACCGGGTGCTTATCCCGCTGGAATCGGCGGTAGATGATATTGTATTTAAGAGGACAAGATAATTTCTATTGAAATCCAAATTATCAGATACTACTTCGGGAACGCTCTACGCATTAAGTGCATTTGTACTCTGGGGTGTATTGCCGGTTTTTTGGAAACTATTGGGTATTGTTCCGGCAGGTGAAATTCTTGCACACCGGATTTTTTGGTCGGCAGTCTTTGTAACGGCGGTATTATTGTATATCGGCCGTAGGAATTTTCTTACATTGCTTCATGACCGACGATACCGCAATTCATTAATTTTAACGGGGACGTTGATAGGGGTAAACTGGTTCATTTATATATTTGCCGTGCATACCGACCGAATTGTTGAAGCGAGTATGGGGTATTATATCAACCCGTTGATCAGCATCTTTCTCGGATTGATTGTACTGAAGGAACGGCTTTATAGAATTCAATGGATAGCACTTATCCTTGCCACGATCGGGGTGATTATCATTACCGTTCACTTCGGACGCGTACCCTGGATAGCATTGGTGTTGAGCGGTACGTTCGGACTGTACGGGTTGATAAAAAAGATCATGAACCTGGATGCGCTGTCAAGTCTCGGTGTGGAGACATTGTTGCTTACGCCGATCGCAGGAGGTTTTATTGTATTACAAGCAGTAAACGGAACCGGCTCGTTTATGACAATTGAATATTCAACCGATGTTTTGCTCATTTTGTCGGGTGTTGTGACCGCGCTGCCCCTGTACTGGTTCGCACAGGGGGCGCGGCGTATTCCATTATCACGGATCGGTTTCCTTCAGTACGTTGCTCCGACTTTCATGTTACTGATAGGTGTGTTTGTATATGGCGAACCGTTTACACGTGTTCATGTAATGAGTTTCGGGTTGATCTGGACCGCTCTCGCCTTATACACGGTGTCGCTTATCAGAACGTCAAAATACATTGAAAAGCGAATACGAAAAACTATTTAGATCTATATGATAAAAAACGAAATTCAACCCGGAGGCCAGGTCATTCGCCTGCCGCCCAATAAATGTACATGCAGGTGAGAAACCGTCTGACCTCCATTTACGCCTTTATTTATTACAAGACGGTATCCATCCTCATTAATATTGTTTTTTTCGGCAATTTTCTGGGCTTCGAGGATCATTGTAGCAAGCAGCGACATATCATCTGCTTTTAAATCCTGGACCGATTCAATATGTTTACGCGGAACGACCAATATATGTACCGGCGCCTGCGGATTAATATCTTTAAATGCAACAAGGTCTTCATCTTCAAGGATCATCTCGCTTTTCATTCGTTTATTGACTATCTCACAAAAAATACAATCGAACATGTGGAATACCTCCTTTTTTAGAGGTTCACCTTTTCCATTGTAGCTTGTACACCGCTCGCCGATTTATTCAGCGCTTCCTGTTCTTCGAGGTTCAATTTTATCTGAACGATTTCCTCGATTCCGTTTTTTCCGAGTTTCACCGGTACACCGACCATCACATCCTTTAAATTGTACTCGCCCTCAAGCCATACGGCGCACGGGAGAATACGTTTTTTATCTTTGATTATTGCTTCCGCCATCTCAACGCTTGATGACGCGGGTGCGTAGTATGCACTCCCGGTTTTCAGGTAATTTACAATTTCGATGCCACCGTCTCGCGTCCTTTGAACAAGCCGGTCGATTGTCTCTTTGTCCAACAGATCGGGTAAGGGGATACCGGCAACGGTCGAATAGCGTGGCAGCGGAACCATCGAATCGCCATGCCCGCCGAGTACAAATGCCGAAACATCCTCTACCGATACGTTTAACTCCATCGAAATAAACGTTCTGAATCGAGCCGAATCAAGCACACCCGCCATACCCATAACACGATTTTTTTCAAAACCGCTTGTCTTATATGCAACGTAGGTCATAACGTCGAGCGGATTTGAGACGACTATGAGAATTGAATTTGGCGACTGTGCGACAACCTGTTCCGTTACGGACTTCACAATATCGGAATTTTTTGCAAGCAGATCGTCTCGACTCATACCGGGTTTGCGGGGAAGACCGGCTGTTATTATCACCAGATCCGAATCTTTTGTTTCATCGTAACCATTTGTTCCGATAATACGGGTATCGGTTCGTTCCACCGGCATCGCTGAGTACATATCAAGCGCTTTGCCCTGCGGAATACCTTCAACGATATCGACAAGAATGATTTCGTTTGCGAGTTCTTTGTTCGCGAGTATATGTGCGGTTGTTGCACCCACATTTCCCGCACCGACTACTGTAATTTTCATGACATACTCCGTTTTCTGTTAATGAAATAATATATTTTTAAAAAACACAGAAGTTTTTCTTACAAAAAGATACCCGCCGTTAAGTGAAACGAGAATACAACGACGGGCGTCATAATTACTTCAATATGTTTATTTCCGCTTGTCTATCTCAACATAGTCCCTGGTAGGTTCACCGAGAAATATCTGACGCGGCCGGGCGATCCTTCTGTCCGGACCTTCGAGAAATTCAAGCCATTGGGCGATCCAACCGGATGTTCGCGGTATTGCGAACAGCACCACAAAAATATCGGTTGGGAACTTCATTGCCTGGTAAATAAGACCCGAATAGAAATCCACATTCGGATATAATTTACGGCTTACAAAGAAGTCATCTTCGAGAGCGATACGCTCAAGCTCAAGGGCAATGTCCAGGAGCGGATTTCTTCCGGTTACTTCAAATACCTCATCCGCCATTTTTTTGATTATTTTTGCTCGCGGATCATAGTTTTTGTAGACCCGGTGTCCGAATCCCATAAGTCTGAAGTCGCCCGCTTTGACGCGTTTGATATATTCAGGAACTTTCTTTATGTCGCCAATTTCAGCCAACATTCTCAGCACCGCCTCATTGGCGCCGCCGTGGAGTGGACCGTACAACGCCGCTGCCGCTCCCGCCGTTGCGACATACGGATCGGTATTGGAGCTGCCGATGCTTCGCATTGCATTAGCGCTGCAGTTTTGCTCGTGATCTGCATGGAGGATAAAGAGTACATCGAGCGCCTTTTCAAGCACCGGATTAACCTCATATTTCGGTTCGCTCATTTTGAAGAGCATATTCAGGAAATTACCGGTGTAACTGAGATCGTTATCCGGATACACATACGGAAATCCCATTTTATGACGGTAGGCATAAGCCGCCAATGTCGGCATTTTCCCGATAAGACGATGAATCTGATGCAAGCGGGTATCCGCATCGTCTACTTTTTTCGCTTCCGGATAAAACGTTGAGAGCGCTGCAACAGTACTGACAAGTATACCCATCGGATGAGCGTCATATTGATATCCGTTCATGAAGGTTTTTACATTTTCATGAACGAATGTGTGATGAGTAATATGGTATACCCATTCCTCGTATTGTTTTTTTGTGGGTAATTCACCGAACAAAATCAGATATGCCGTTTCAAGATAGTTGCTCTTTTCGGCTATTTGTTCGATGGGATAACCGCGATATCGCAGTATTCCCTTTTCCCCGTCGATGAAAGTGATTTTACTTTTACAAGATGCGGTGTTTGTAAAACCGGGATCATATGCCATCATTCCAAAATCATCATCCTTCACTTTAATCTGTCGCAAATCCATTGCTTTAATGGTATCGTGTTCGATCTGTATATCGTATGATTTACCGGTTCTATTATCGGTAATAGTTAGCGTTTCTTTACTCATAATTCATTCTCCTTTTGGTTTGGATATCAGGGATAATACAGCGTTTTTTAGGTATATTACAGCGGTGTCTATAACTGCTTTTCACTTCACACCTTAAAAATTCATAAAGCGTCAGAAAATAAAAATTTTACAAAGTCATTTATTTCAATGCGGCTTTCTTTCCTTCTACGTCAACGGCATATAAATAAAAAACCCGAACACTGTATAGTGATTTAGTGTTCGGGTTACGTTGAAACTTTCTATCGGATCCTGATAATAAGGTAAGCTGCTGTCCGACAGTCGTGATAACGATGTCATTTGGATAAGCCGCTGTCATCGCGATTATTCGCAATTATAAATGATGAGAATACTGATGAACAAATATACTGTTAATTTATCTGTTTGTCAAATATATATTTAATCTACAACACTTTTGAACGTGACGAAGATTCCTTTTACACTTAAACCCCGGATGGCATGTCCGGTTATTTTGTGAATGTAATCTTCGGATCGATTAATCTTTTTTAGGCGTCGATTAATTTAAGTATTCTTAAATGTGAGAGTTTAAAAAACATCTTAAGAATCTGCACTTGTCGAATTAATAAGCACCGGTCAAAATACATCAAGAGCGTAACCTATCAATGTCTATTAAATTTCAACATAGTGATGAAAAATACGATTCCAATGTATAACATTACAGCATTAATTTACTTATCAGTTTTTAGAATCCTACGGTGATAATTGATAATAAGATTATCACCGGCCAATTATTTATGGTATAGATTTTGTTTACACAGGTACCGTAATATATGTCTAATCAAAATATATTCATCTTTACACGAGAGGATCATTATTATGGAAAGTAAATTGTTATCACGTAAAGAATTTCTTTCAAATAGTGCAAAATATGCCGCGGGAATAACCGCGGGTATGGGAGCATTAGGTCTGTTAACCCGAAATAAGGCAGGCGCAGGAATAAAGACTGCAGAATGGCCTTGGGGATATGTTGAGCTCGATCCGGAAGAAGCACGAATTCGCGGACATGCCGGCTACTGGACCGGACTTGGTTGCTCTTACGGTGCATTTCATGCAATCATATCGATGCTTGCAGAAGAAATCGGTGAGCCGTACACGTTGATACCGACTGAATTTCTTGAATGGGGCAGAGGCGGAGGTTGGGGATGGGGAACGCTATGCGGCGGACTCATCGGCGCTTTGACGGCAATTAACCTTTGCTGGGATAAAGAAAAAGCCAGTAAACTCGGTAATGAATTGCTCGGCTGGTATACAATAGTTGAATTTCCGTCCGACATCGGTAATCAATATGCAGCGGAACATAAATTTACCGACAACAGGTGCGATATTGAATTGACTCAAACCGTTGCCGGATCACCGCTTTGCCATATATCGGTTTCGAACTGGTGCGACAAATCCAGGAAAAAACGCACAAGTACAGAACGAAGCGAACGATGTGCACGACTTACCGGCGATGTCGCTGCGTATGCAGCGCAGATTATGAATGACGAACTAAAAAACCAATTTCAACCGCTGTATGAAACTGAAGAATCGGTAAAATATTGTATGGGCTGCCATGGTCCCGGTATGATTGACGACACAATCGGAAAAATGGAATGTATCCAATGTCATGGTGATCACACCGGTAATTTTACTTCGGCGGAAAAAGTTGAGGATTTTTCTCCAACCTATAAATTATACCAGAACTATCCGAATCCATTCAACCCATCCACGACTATCCGGTTTTCGTTGCCGAAAGCTGAAACGGTGACGCTTGCGGTATATGATATTCATGGGCGGTTGGTAAAGAATATAATTAACTATGAACAGTATCATGCAGGATCGTTTGAAGTAACGTGGGATGGAAAAAATAATGCAGGGCAGCCGGTTTCAAGTGGCGCATATTTTGCACGCCTGTATGCCGGTCCTCATATCGAGTCGATGAAGTTGAAACTTGTAAAGTAATTGCTTACGAAAAAATTGAAGATAGTAGTGATTCCCTACGGACGTTTTCTGAAACAATGGGAAACGTCCGTATATTTACAGGTGATATTAAAAATTGATTTAAAAGACGATGCATTTATTCTTAAAATGGCGCCTGCAGAACAAATGTACTTATAACCAACCATGCTCACGGTACCAATCGAGAGTATTTTTAATTCCCTCTTCGAGTGATACTTCCTGGCGATATCCAAAATCGCGCCTTGCCGCTTCGATACTACACGTCCAGTTTTCGGCAACCATATCTTTACCTTTTTCGTAATTAAGCACCGATGGTTTCTTCTTGAATTTCGAGATAAAACCGGATAGTGCGGCAATTCCCATTACCATAAATTCAGGGATACGCAATTTTAACGTTTTTCGTCCGACTACTTTGGCGGTGACATCGCCTATATGCTGCCAGTCGTATATTTCTTCACTTCCGATAAAATAAATATTTCCGATGGTTTTCTCTTCTAACGCAGCATCGACGATACCTCTTGCAAGATCGTAGGCGTGAACTAAGCTGACTTTTTTGGGTGAAAAACCGACTAACGGAACAAGTCCTTTATTCACCGACTGGAAAAAGGAGAGTGTGGCAGTATCACGGGGACCGTATACAGCGGCCGGGCGAACAATAGTAAACGGTATTCTATCTATATAAGAAAACACTGCTTTTTCAGTGGCAAGCTTACTCTCACCATACGTTGTTATCGGGTGGGGCTGGGTATTTTCATCAATCGGTTTCCCGTTTTTCCCGGGTCCAACAACGGTTAAACTGCTGACATGCAGGAATCGTTTGATATCGGGATTATATTTCAACACGGCGTCGAGCAGGTTTCGGGTAGCTGTGAGATTACCGCGATAAAACCCGTCCCGGTTCTTTGCGGCTACGACGCCCGCCACATGAATTATAATGTCCGTATCCGTTACGGCTTTCCTGAGTGATTCCACATTATCGAAATCACCATTAACCAATTCTACCGGCAACGATTCAAGATATTGTAAATTGCTTGATTTTCGAACAAGACATCGAACGGTATATTTTCGCGTAAGTAAAACATCGACGACATGACTGCCTATAAATCCGGTTCCGCCTGTTACAAGTACTGTCATTTAACTTCCAAATATGGTCCTATTTCGGTTGACTTTTGTGAGGGATTAAATTATATTAAAAAAAATATGCAATAGCAAATGGATGGACATGTCCGTTTAAAAACAAAAATAGTTCACTAATACTTGACATCCCAATCTCAACCATATCAATGTTCATTTCTATAAATTGTACTGCGACATTGATTCAATTCGAATAATTGTTTTGGAGGCAATACGTGGATTTATTTACCAAGTGTTACAACTTTAAACGAGCAGACGAGGTTAAAGCATTAGGGTATTACCCATATTTCAGAGCCATTGAAGAAAACGAAGGTCCCGAAGTTCAAATAGAAGGCAGAAAAATCATCATGGCAGGTTCAAATAATTACCTGGGACTTACTGCCGACCCGCGGGTGAAGAAATCTGCCATTCAAGCAGTGGAAAAATATGGAAGCGGTTGTTCCGGCTCCCGGTATCTTACCGGTACACTCGATCTGCATAACGAATTGGAACGCCGTCTTGCCGAATATTTCGGAAAAGAGGATTGTTTGTTGTTCAGCACAGGATACCAAACTGCACAGGGAATCATTCCGACACTCGTTCAGAAAGGCGAATACGTCGTTTCCGACAGGGATAACCATGCTTGTATAGTTGCCGGGAACCTTATGGCAAAAGGCGCCTTTGCGGATATAATCCGATATAAGCACAATAATATGAAGGACCTTGAACGGGTAATTACCCAGGTTCCGAAAGAAAAAGGAAAGCTTATTGTAACAGACGGTGTTTTCAGCACTACCGGAGAAATTGTCGATCTCCCGGAACTCGTTCGGATCGCGAAAGATAATAATGCCCGCATCCTTGTGGATGATGCACACGCTGTCGGCGTTATCGGAAAGGGAGGGCGAGGTACGGCAAGTCATTTTAACCTCGATGACGAAGTTGATATGACAATGGGAACATTCAGCAAAACGTTTGCTTCCCTCGGCGGCTTTGTCGTCGGTGAACGTGCGGTCATCAATTATATTAAACACCACGCGCCGGCATTAATCTTCTCGGCCAGTCCAACTCCTGCCGCCGTAGCCGCCGCAATAACGGCGCTTGATATTATGATCGAGAACCCGCAACTAATTGATCAACTCATTAAAAACTGTGATAAAATGAGAAAAGGGTTCAAAGAGCTCGGATTCAGAATTATCGACGGGCAAACCGGCGTTGTTCCCGTCATCATAGGTGACGATATGAATACGTTTATTTTCTGGCGTAAATTGTACGATGCCGGAGTGTTCGTGAATGCATTCATTAGTCCGGGAGTGCCGCAGGGTATGCAGATGCTCAGGACAAGTTACATGGCGACGCACGAAGATGAACATCTTGATAAAATTATCGAGATTTTCGGAAAAATAGGTAAAGAACTTGGTGTAATATCATAACGGATCAATCAACCAAATATTAACCAACAGTTAAAAAGCCACGACTTGACTTGCAGTCTCTCGTGGCTTTTTGGATAACAGGAGGAGATTACGCTACGATGGTTACTACTACCGGCGCTATTAAGATAGTTCCCGTTCAAACAAAACGGGAACGCGAATTGTTTATAAAAATGGTTTGGCCGTTGTATCGAAACTACCCAAACTGGGTGCCCCCATTGCTACTTGACCGCCGTATGGTCCTCGATACTAAAAAAAATCCTTTCTACCGGCATGCTGAAATCGAATTGTTTTTAGCATACCGGAATAGTGAGATCGTCGGAAGAATTGCTGCCATTATAAACAATAATCATAATTCATTTCATGGGGAGAATATCGGCTTCTTCGGTTTTTTTGAATCGATCAATGATCAAACCGTCGCTACTGCTTTGATCGAAAAAGCCAAAGAATGGTTGTCGGCAAAGGGCGTCGATGCAATTCGCGGTCCGGTCAACCCGTCAACAAACGATGATGTCGGTGTTCTTGTTGAAGGATTCGATAAACCGCCTGCTATTATGATGCCGTATAATCCCGAATATTATGATGCGTTGATCACCGGCGCAGCATTGGAAAAAATAAAAGATTTATACAGCTATTATGTCGAAGAACATCAAGTGATGAGCGGGAAACTGCCGCGGATTATGGAAAAACTCAAAGAACGGGAATCGTTTACTATTCGACAGCTTAATATGAAGGATTTCAAGGCAGAACTCAAACGGGTAAAAGATGTTTACAACAACGCCTGGTCGAAAAACTGGGGATTCATACCGATGACCGATGAGGAATTTGATCATCTTGCCGATAGTTTGAAACAGATTGTTGATCCGCGAATTGTTCTATTCGCGGAAAAGGAGGGACAGCCCATCGGATTTGCATTATCTGTTCCCGATATAAACCAAATACTCATACATAATAAAAAAGGAAGATTGATTCCGGGAGTCATTAGACTTTTGTGGAAAAAGAAAAAAATTAATTTTATACGTATCATTGTCCTGGGTGTCATTCTTCAATATCAACGGAGCAGTGCGGGTGCGCTGCTTTTTTATGAAACCGCCGTTCGAGGAATTAAAAATGGTTATGTTCATGGGGAAGCGGGATGGGTTCTTGATAACAATGTTATGATGAACCGTGCGGCTGAGTTTTTAAATGCAGAAAGATATAAAACATACCGATTATACGAAGCACCGTTAGCGTAGGTTATGACGATTTAAAATAAAATTAAATATACTATTAAATACAGGGGTATTATTATGGTAACTATTGACCGCATCCTTGTCCCGATCGATTTCTCATCGTATTCGAAAGAGGCGCTTCAATACGCCGTGCCGTTTGCACGAAAATTTAAAGCGGAACTCATATTGCTACACGTTGTCGAACCGGCAATTTATCCGGCGGATTTTAATTTCGGACAGGTCGGAATTCCGTCCATCGAAGATGAGCTTCGCAGTAAAGCAGTCGATGAATTAAACAAACTGGCGGATAAAGAAACCAAACGTCGCGCTCGTTCATCGATTATGGTGCGGGTGGGAAAACCGTTTATTGAGATAATCACAACGGCAAAAGAAGAAAACATCGATTTGATCATTATGGCGACGCATGGTCATTCGGGAATAGAGCAGATACTATTCGGCAGCACGGCAGAACGTGTTGTCAGAAAAGCGCATTGCCCTGTGTTGACCGTCCGCAGCCGCGAGATGCCCGAGATAACCGTTTCACAGAAAAAAAAGATAAAAGCAGATAAAGGTAAGAAAAAGTAAAGTTATTTTGTGCGTTCAACGGCAAATGAAACAAGATTAGTGATCGCATCTTTTGCCGGGGAATGGGGAATCGATGCTATGCTTTCGAGTGCGCGTTGTGAATACTCATTTGCTTTAGTGTGCGCATAATCTAATCCCCCTTTGTCCTGAACGAATTCGATGACATAATCGATCTCTTTTCTCGATGCACCGTTTTTGATTATTCGAATAATTTGTCGTGAACTTTTTCGATCCGATTGTTTGAGAGAATATATTAATGGGAGGGTAAACTTTTTCTCTTTCATATCGATGCCGGTCGGTTTTCCGGTAATTTTTGACCGGCCGATATAATCAAGCATATCGTCGCGTATTTGAAATGCCATCCCGAGATTTTCACCGAAATCACGTAATCGCTGCCATTGTTCCTTGTCGTCGATCACACTTGCTGCACCAAGCTCGCAGCACGTTCCGATTAAAGACGCCGTTTTACCTGAAATGATTCTGAAATAGGTTTCTTCGGTGATGTCGTACGTTTTACTTTTTTGAATTTGCAGTAACTCTGCTTCACTCATCCGTTTGACTGCATCGGAAATTATCTTTAAAAAATAAAATTCATCTTGGTCGAGCGCTATGAGTAAACCGCGTGCAAGAAAGTAATCTCCCATAAGCACGGCAACTTTATTTTTCCATATACGGTTGATTGAGGGAAGTCCTCTGCGTGTATCGGATTGATCGACAACGTCGTCGTGAACGAGTGTAGCGGTATGTAAAATTTCAACAAGCGTCGCAGCGCGATAGGTCCGTTCGTTTACCGTGCCGGTTAATTTTGCCGAAAGAAAAACAAGAATCGGCCGTATTTTTTTCCCTTTTTGATGTGCAATATAACGAGCAACCGTATCGACTAATCCGACACGGGATCGCATCTCGTTTTTAAAATGTTTTCCGAAAGCTTTTAACTCTTCCTGAATTGGTTTACTTATTTCTTTTGTGTTCACAGAACAGACCTATTATTAAAAATAAAGGTGAAATCAGGCGGGCATTTCCTGGGCTATTTCGCGCTTTTTCATTGCAATATGAGAAATAAATATACTGAATTCGTATAAGAGAAGCAACGGAACCGCAAGTATCATCAGACTGACAATATCAGCAGGTGTTATGAGCGCCGCAATAATAAGAAGCACCGTATACGCGTGCCGCCTGTAATGACGCATGAATGCCGGTGTCAATATACCGAGCCGTGATAAGAAGAACGAAACCATGGGCATCTCGAACACAATGCCTGCTGCGAGCATTATTCGCAATACAAAGCTCATATATTCATTAATTGCTATCGTGTTTTCAATTGCAGTCGTTCCAAATCCCGCAAAAAACTGCAGCGTAATAGGGAGCAAAATAAAATACGAGAATGCAACACCAAGAAAAAAGCAGAGCGAGGAGAATGCTACGATCCAGAATATATATCTCCGTTCGTGAGGATATAATCCGGGTTCAATAAATTTCCAGAACTGATATAAAATAATCGGAATACTGAGTATAAATCCGCCCAGCAGCACGACCTGCATATATACCAGAACCTTTCCGTATGGTTTAAGGTTGATAAGCGAAAGAGGAGGAGTCGCCTGCAAAACGGGGCGGAGCAAAACATCCTCAACTAACCACGGCGCTATTATTGCACAAAAGATAGCCGCAACGACAATTCCGCCAAGCGCTTTAATTATTCTCCACCGGAGTTCCTCGAGATGGTCGAGGAAGTGCATCTCCCTTTTTTTACCTTTATTATTTGTCCCCGGAGTTTCCTGGTCTATCGTTTCTGTATGCTGATTTGTTTCCTGCTCGCCTTCCATAGGATGGATTATACTCTGTTGGTTTCAAGATAATCAGCGTACAACGGAAAATTACTGCAAAAATCTTTGATTTCTTTTTTCACCATTGTCCGTTCAGCTTCGCTGGTATTATTGGTTATAACACGGTCGATATAACCTGCAATTATTTTCATCTCATTTTCTTTCATACCCCGTGTCGTCATGGCTGCGGTGCCGATTCGTATGCCGCTTGTAACAAAGGGCGATTTATCATCGAAGGGAACCATATTTTTATTTACCGTTATACCCGCTTTTTCAAGTATGTTTTCCGCATCTTTGCCGCTTATGTCCTTCGATCGTAAATCGACAAGCATAAGGTGATTATCGGTTCCGCCCGAGACCACGTTAAATCCACGATTTATTAATTCCTGTGCAAGCGTTTGTGCATTCCGGATTACCTGTAGCGCGTAGTCTTTGAAATCCGGTTGCAATGCCTCACCGAATGCTACCGCTTTCGCTGCAATTATATGCATAAATGGTCCGCCTTGAATACCGGGCATAACATTGCTATCGAAAATTTGCGACATCATTTTCAACCGACCGCTTTTCGGGGCAGAGATCCCGAGCGTATTTTCTCTGTCTTTGCCGACAAGGAGCAATCCGCCTCGGGGTCCACGCAGTGTTTTATGAGTTGTCGAGGTTACGGCATCGCAATAGGGAAGAGGAGTGGAGAGTAATTTCGCTGCTATTAGCCCGGCAGGATGGGCAATATCTGCCATCAAAAAAGCGCCGACTTGGTCGGCTATTTCACGAAACGCTTTAAAGTCGATGTCACGCGAGTATGCGCTTGCACCGGAAATGATCAATTTTGGTTTTTCTTTTTCTGCAATATCTTTCACTTGATCATAATCAATCCTTCCCGTTTTTTTATCGACTCCGTAAGCAACAATACGATACATTTTACCGGAGAAATTAACCGGTGACCCGTGTGTTAAATGTCCCCCGTGAGATAAATCCATTCCCATAACAGTATCACCGGGTTTAACTAACGTGAAGTAAACAGCCATATTTGCTTGTGAACCCGAATGCGGTTGCACGTTGGCATATTCGGCGTCGAATAACTTTTTTGCCCTGTCGCGGGCGATGTTTTCGACCTCATCGACAAACTCGCATCCGCCGTAATATCGTTTACCCGGATATCCTTCGGCGTATTTGTTCGTCATTATTTGACCCGGTGCTTCGAGAACCGCCTGGCTAACGAAGTTTTCCGAGGCGATCAATTCAAGTGTAGTATTTTGACGGTTAAACTCTTTTTGTATAGTGTTAAAAACTTCTGCATCCTGAATCCGAACGTGCTGCACTGCTTAGTCCTTATTGTTATTATTTACTTAAAAATTGGTGAGTTTATGTATTTTTTCAACCCGCGCGATATGCCGTCCGCCTTCAAATTCGGTATCTAAAAAAACTTCTACAATTGTACGTGCGGTTTCCCAATTCACCAAACGTCCGCCTATGGCAAGGACATTTGCATTGTTGTGTAACCGGGAGAGTCGGGCTGCTTCGGGGATTTGGCACATCGCGGCGCGAACGCCTGAGTGTTTATTTGCTACAATGCCAACACCAATACCCGAACCGCATACAAGTATGCCGCGATCACACTCGCCGCGGGATACTGCAGCCGAGGCGGCATGCGCAAAATCCGGGTAATCGGAACGTTCGTCGGAATACGAACCAAAATCTTTAAATTCGATCCCGCGGGCTTCCAATATATTTTTTATCTTTTCTTTATACTCGAAACCGGCGTGATCGCTGGCGAGCGCTATCATTTATCGTTTACCTGAATGATGGCGGCACCGTTATTTCTTCACCGACCCAATTATAACAATCGCCGAATATCTGAATCTTGCCGTTATTAATAAGTTCGCGATTGAAAAAGTAATCTTCATCCTGTGGGACAAGATTATTTAAAAATTGCGCACGTTCCCGGGCGCGCGTTGCAAATCTTTGATCGACCTGTGCCGCGCGTTGATAATATTCCTGTGCAAGCTTATACATAACCCGGTCCTCGAGTTGCATATTTGCCCAACCGCCCTTTGTATTTACAACACACTTTTCTATGATTTCTTCATAGATAGTTGCAATTTCGATCAACGGTTCGCCCCAATTTGGCGCCATCCGTTGTGCACGTCTTGCATATTCACGCGCCTGCCGGTGATTACCAAGCTGACGATATGATTGAGCGATTTTGAGCGGTATTTCGCGGTCATCAGGTTTTATGCGCGACAATTGACCGTATACGCGAATGACTTCCCGTGTTTGACTTGTGCGTTCATATAACCGTGCAAGCTCATTCCAGTATGTCTCAGAATCAGGGTTCATTTTAATTAAATTCTCGACATACGGTATAGATTTTTGATATTCCTGAGCTGTATTATATGCCTGAACAAGACCCCAGATATTTGCAGGATTATCGGGATCGGTTCGAAGTGTTTCCTCTGCAAGTCGTATAAGCTCTTGCGGATCGCGTATTAATCTGCGCAACCGGTCGAGAGCCGCGGAATTGTCCGGATCTCGTTCGGTTAAATACCTCTGATATAAATCTATAGCTCGTTGTTCGTAGTCGTTATCCGGGCTACGATTATCCATATATAAATTACCGAGCCGATCGATATACTGGAATTCCATCGTTTCGAAATCAAGGTCGACCGCTTTTTCATACGCTATTATCGCTTCATCGATTCGCGGCGGTGAATAGTAGTTGTCATAGAAAAAAGCTTTTTGTAAATAATAGGTGTTCGCACGATCCGGCAAATGTTCAATTCCTCTCTGGAATATGTATATGATCGTGTCGGCATACGCTTTCTGTTTTTTCGGGTCGTCGGTTTGTAGGTATAGCTGCCGGTAAGAATCAGCAAGATTGCCATAGAGTGCTCTGAATCTTGTAGGATGGAGTTCCATAACCTTCCATCCGTAGGGGATAGCACGCTCATAGTAACCATTCCTGTAGTCTTCATTAAACAAACTATAGTTTATGAACACTTGCTGCATATCGACCTGGTCTGTCGTATCTGCATAAACCCCGGCCGGTGCAAGTTGCGGTATTCCCAGAACTATGAGAATAAGCGAGCAAAATGAAAGAATGAAAGTTTTCACGGCTACCACCTCATTGATAATAAATAGTAATAAGTGTATGATTATTCGATTCTCGGCGGTACAAACCATCGTTCAAACATGTTCAGTGCAAAATATAATCTGAACAGTGTATCTCGCTGAAGATTGTTATCCGTTGTACCCCGCACACCGACTTGTGCACCTATATCTAAAACAGCAATACCACTTATTGGAATTCCCATTCCGAATGTAAAAAATGTTTCGTTAATGGGTGTGTCTTTTATGTTAAAATACGACGCGTTGTATAGTAATCCAAGTCTAAATGTTGTTCGATTTAAAAACCCTGTCCCTACTTCATCAAACCTGCCTTGCCGTTCCCAGCCCAAACCGATTCGTGTAGAATTGCGTAACTGAGAATCCGGCTCACCGAATTTCCGAAAATCGTCCCACGGTTCATACCGGGCATCCACTGCGATTAAATTTCTTTGATCGATTTTATAAGCGACGCCGACACCGATTGTATACGGAAGCTTGATCGTCCCGGTTCTTACCGACGTTGTATCAATGCCGGTTTGATAAATAATCGTAAAATCTTCCTCAACATTCAAATTGGTGGGTGTGGTAAAAACCACCCCGATAGTCAGAGGACCGGTTTCGCCTTCACCTCTTTGTGGTAATAAACCGCTGTATAACATGCCGAATTGACCGGCGAAGCCGTCGAGATCAAGCTCGCGAATTGTGAATCCCGATCCATATCCAGGGACGGAATACTGTGTACTCCATTCGTAATTTAAAACACCCGTCCGGTAAAGCGCCATTGCTCCGATTGAGAATTGCCGGCTGAAACGATAGGAAGTCCCCGCAACGAGGTTCGTTATTCCGCCTTTTCCTATGTGTTTTGTTGCCTGGTACCCACCTTCAATATCACGTTGTGTCTCGATATTATATCCGACCCGCGTCATTGGTGCAAACCCGAAGGATACAGTCACACCGCGGGATGGCATTATCGGGAGACCGAGCATTGCACTGTTAATGCTGCCGGTTCCGATGCCGCCGGTATTTATTCCATCATCGGAGGTAATATTCTCATAGTACAATGAACCGTTGAATTGAACAACCGGTATATCCCCCCAACTTGCCGGATTCGCAATGTTCACGTTATATCCGTCACGTAGCGCTATCGAGGTACCTCCCATACCGATCGACCGAACGCTTGCTAATTGTAATCGGTCGCCAATTCCGAAGCGAGAGTATGCAGATCCGCTCGAAGCGAACGAAAGTTCGGTAGTGAAGATAAATAATAACACTACTATTAAAACTCTGCGTACATGCATGGATTTCCTTCTCTCTCGGTTACATACGTGAATAAATTATTTTTAACCGCGGCCTTTTAGCCGCATTATCTTCCGCCTCTGTATAGAAAGACGCTCGATGAAGTCCAAGTGTTTCACTATGATCCCGGATTACGAATCCCTTATTTTCTTCTATGGTTACCCACCTTTGCACAAAATCACCCACCAACGCCGTATAGGTTAGAACTGTATCGGTTTCCGTAACCGTAAATCCAGCGCGATCGGTTAAATCGATAGTCAATTTGTTCGGATCGATAAGCTGGTGGGCAAATAATGAATCACCTACCTCCGGATGCGATAAACTTAAATCCGGATTTCTGGTTAATTCAAGTTCGGCATTATGAATGAAAGCGCCTTCCGGAATTTGACTGATATCAAATCGCACTACCGAACGGGTTGAAACACCGGCTTGCAAAATTATGTTATTTCGAAGGTTAAAATCTTTTTTTAGATAACCGGCAAATGCGCGAACAGTTTGAGTAATTGATACCGTATCCTGTGCTCCCTCGGTTCCGTAAATTATACGGAGTACCGGAGCATTATCTCCCGCAGGTCCATGAAATCCGACAATGCCGTTTGCTGTATCATCGCTTTTTAGAATTAATCCGGGGGAAATAATTGACTGATCTCCTTGCTGTGCCCACTTAAGCATAAGCTCCCGGGGGAGACGGAAAACAGTTGCGTTTGTATCTCCCAGCATCGCCATGGAATCGTCGATAGATTCTTTTTCTCTATTTACACTTTCATACACATACTTGTTGAAGTCGGCAGTAGACCATCCGCTGATGACCTCGTGCAGATAGAGCGGTATGACCTCGGTAGAATCGCCGGCGTAATATGACGGTTGTAGAAATAACGATGCCTCGAATAATTCTGCATTTCGTACCGTGTCGGGAGATAATCCAACTTCGGTTAAAGGGGGTGTGAATCGAAAAATGCTTTCGATGCGAAGTTCGCTCGTTTCACCGGCAAATATGTGTTGCGCACCGCTTGTAACAATAGGGAATTCGTATGAAAATGATTCTATCTCATCGACCGCATCCACAATGAGCGTATCGATATCGATAAAATCTTCATCAGGTAAGATTCCTTCACCAACAGTTACCGGTTGTTCATCACAACCGGCGCTAATTATCATGATAATAATAACAGTCCAGGTGACCATTAAGGCAGTTTTCACGCGATTATCTCTCTTCCTTTCTACATGTTTTCCACTCACCAACCACTTCTCGAATATATGTCATACTATCATATAAAGTTGGAACCACAATATCAATATCATCGGGTTTTTTATCCCAGCTTTTTTGAAGCTCCGCACCGTAACCGGTTAACACTAAAACAGTTTTAGCGCCGATACGCTTTCCGGCTTCGATATCGCTCATCCGGTCCCCAATCATTATAGAACAATTAAAATCAATTCCGTGTTCAGTTTTTGCTATTTCAAACATACCGGAATTCGGTTTACGACAGGTGCACCCGTTTTCAGTATTGGCATCGTGCGGGCAATAATAAATCGCATCGACCGACGCACCTTCTTCACTCAGAAGTTCTACCAATCGTTCGTTAACTTTCTTTACATTTTCCTCGGTTAGGATGCCGCGGGCAATACCCGACTGATTGGAAACGACGATTACTTTCAAATCAAGTTTACGTGCTTCACGTATAGTCCGTGCTGCACCGGGGATTAGTTCTACATCATCCGGATCTTTTAGAAAATTTTTTTCAATATTGATCGTCCCGTCTCTGTCAAGAAACAAACAAGAATTCAAACCCTGCATTACTTTTTTAATATTTTTTTATAAAGCGTTATATACTCTTTAGCCGATTGTTTCCAGGAAAAATCTTGTTCCATGGCATTTATTACAGTTTTGCTCCATGCTTTTTCATCCTGATAAAAATTTAAGGCGCGCTCAATCGCCTTTAACAGCGCATTGCTATCATACTTTTCAAATTTAAATCCGGTTCCTTTACTGTTTTTCGAATCTATGTCTATAACGGTGTCGTCAAGTCCGCCGGTAGCGCGAACTATCGGGATGGTGCCGTAACGCATACTGTATATCTGATTTAATCCGCATGGTTCATACCTCGACGGCATAAGAAACATATCGCTGCCCGCCTCGATTAAATGAGCCAGTGTATTATCGTATGTCAATTTCACACCCACTTTGTCGGGATATTTTAGGGAAAGTGCTGACAGAAAAGTCTGATACCGGCGTTCCCCCGTGCCGAGAATGACAAGTTTCAATTCAAGATTAACAAGATCGTCTGCAATTTCTTCAATTAAATCAAATCCCTTCTGATCGACAAGACGTGATATGATTCCAATAATAGGAGTATCATCGTCGGGAGGGAGTTTAAATGCCTGCAAGAGTGCACGCTTGTTTTCCTTTTTTTCCTGGATCGTTTTACTGGTATATTGTTGTGGAATGAGCTCATCTACCGAAGGATCCCAAACCGAATAATCGACGCCGTTTAATATGCCGTATAAATTTTTGCGCCGTTTTTTCAATAAATTATTTAATCCGCAGCCGAACTCATCACTTGTGCTGATCTCTTCCGCGTATCGCTTGCTGACGGTCGTTATTATGTCTGCAAACTGAATACCCGATTTCATAAAATTTATTGAGTCGCCGGTAGCGATTCCCGAGTCCTCGTTAAATAACTCTTTCGGCAAACCTGTTTTTACATATGAAGATTTCGGGAAGATGCCCTGGTATGCAAGATTATGAATCGTGAATACACTCCGGATTTTATTGAAAAACGGGTCATCTTTATATATTGTTTTCAAATATGCAGGTATCAATCCCGTCTGCCAGTCGTTGCAATGAATGATATCAGGTTTCCAACCAAGACGCTTCAGGGTTTCAAGTGCACCGCGGCAAAATGCGATGAAGCGTTCATCATTATCGGGGTAATCTTTTTTGGAATCAGGAGCATAGTAAATTCCGTCACGATTGAAAAACTTCGGTAGATCGAAAAAATAAACCTGCACTTTAATCCGCTGGTTCGCAATAAAAGAGCTTTTAATGCTTGCCAGTTCGGTTTTCTTACCAACGGGAACAGGTATATCGCGTAATCGAATGACATCATAGATATTAAATTTTCTCTCTCCCACAAAACCATATTTGGGCAGTAAGATTCGAATATCATGACCAAATTCTCTTATCAATTGCGGAAAAGCACCGGCAACATCGGCTAAGCCGCCGGTTTTGGCGAAAGGTTCAACCTCGCTGGATATGTATAGAATGCTGAGTGATTTAGACATCTTTATCCGTGTAGTTCCGGTATAAAATACTATAATTTAATGATTTAATGCAAGAATTGCAAATTCTCGTTTAACAGAACCGTGTTATCTTTCTATTCGAGCAAGTATTTGTCCATACCGCAGCCCGCGTGTGCTGACGGTAATTGATTCTTGACCGAGAATTTCAAGATACGCCCTCAGAATTGCAATCCCTGCAAGCAATATATCCTCCCGTCCGGGTGTTATCTGCGGGACACTTTTCATTTCTTCAATATTGTACCGGGAGTAGGTATGAAATATGGACTCAATTTTATCTTTTGACAGTATATGATCCTCGATTAATTCGGCTGAAAATGTAGTAAGCTTTCTATCGATAGCTGCAAGCGTCGTTACGGTTCCGGCGACACCGATCAATTTATTGACTTTGTATTCCCGTGTTATTTCCGATATAATATTTTTTACATAAGCGATGGCTTCATTGAGTTTCCCCGCAGAGGGTGGAAGGGGAGTGAAATACCGCTCGGTGAGACGAACGCAGCCGACATCAATACTCCATCGCGAGGTCATTGAATGTCTATTTCCGATTACAAGTTCTGTGCTCCCACCGCCGATATCCAATACACCGGTAATACCCGGCGGAAGAGTTAAACCGGAGAATGCTCCGAGATACGTATATTCCGCTTCCTGTTCACCGCTGATAATATCTACATGTATATTTACCTCTTGCTTTATATGCCGAACTACCTCATCACGATTGAGTGCATCACGAAGAGCGCTTGTACCGCACGCAAAAATTTCGGATGCGTTTAATGATTCTGCCTTTTTTTTATATTCACGCAACGTGTTAAGTACGCGTCTGACAGATTCGTGCGATATTAAACCGTCGGCATCGACTCCTTTTCCAAGACGCGGTAACCTCTGGTCATCGGAGACCGGTATGAGTATCCCGTCCTCCGTTACATCGGCAATAACCATTAATACGGTGTTTGTACCGATATCGATTGATGCGTAACGATTCATTTTTGTAGTGCGATTGCTGTCCAGGTATCCGAGGTTTGCGATGTTCGTTCTATTCTTTTCAGCAGCGATAATTTTTTATTCTTCCATGCTTTTTCTATATGAGGGTAGTCTTCCTGAAGTAAACCGGAGAGTAATAGAACTCCGTTTTCCCGTAAGCGATTTGTGAGAAAATCGAATATGGCTAAAATAACTTTTTTTTCTATGTTTGCAAGAATCATATTAAAGGTTTGTTTCGAAACTTCGATAATCTCGTCTGGTTTTCCCGGATATAATCGAACGATATTATGCATCTTATTCCGTTCACAATTTTCCTGTGCGTCGGCAATCGAATCCGGGTCATTATCGATGCCCGCAACATACGATGCCCCCAACTTTGCAGCTACTATCGATAATACACCCGAGCCGGTTCCTACATCAAGAATATCCATTCCCGGCATACAGTACTCTTCGAGCAATTCAATCATCATCTGTGTGGTTTCATGATGTCCAGTTCCAAATGACATCTTCGGGTCGATTATAACATCGATGGTATCGTTCGTTTTATCGATTGATTGCCATGATGGATGAATTATCACGTGTTTACCGACATGAACCGGAACGACGGTGCGCTCCCATTGTTCCTGCCAGTTTTGCGGATAAACATCGTTGACATCACAGGTAAATGAATTTATTTTTCCTGTTTGTTGATGATTTTTCAAACGCCGGCGGATATCATCAAGGAGCGATGCAGACCATCTGTTGGCAGGTATATAAGCATGCAATGCATCGTTGCTTTCCGTAAAGCTTTCAAAGTTGAGCATCAATAATTCAGCGATAAAATCTTCACGAAACGACTCATCGATATTAAGAATTAATTCTTTGTAAACCATCAATCCTTATGTTGTCTGGCGGTAGATAATTTCAGTTAAGACTCTGCCGACTGCTCCAAGACTCTCCGGGTTGCACTGTTCGGGAGTATCCATAGTTGTATGCCAGTATCTTCTCCGTTCGTCCGGACCATCATATCCGACAAGATCGGAATCGATAATTAGTGCTGTCGGAATGCCGACTTCGTTCAACGGTATGTGATCGTCATAAATTGCCCCGCCCTGACGGTCTTCGAACTGATAGAGATTGAGAGTGCGTGCAGTGTTCCAGATTAAATCCACTACCCGGGGCGCGTGCTGTATGGAATTACTTTCTCTGGGAAATCGCGCCTCTTTGTCGCCAACCATATCCACTATTATTCCGAAACGGGGTCTGAATCCCTGAGGCAAGTTTCGGGCAAAATATTTTGCTCCCAAACAATATTGATCGAGATCTCCTTCACGTCCGTAATCTTCACCGTCGAATAAAATGATATCTACGCCTATCAAAGGAGAATTTTTACTCAATAGTCTTGCTATCTCGAGTAAAACTGCTACTCCGCTTGCCCCATCATTGGCGCCAAGTATCGGCTCATCCCTGCGATTTGGATCCGGATCACGCTCCGCCCGCGGTCTCGTATCCCAATGAGCGCCGAGGAGAATGCGATGGGTCGCTTCAATGTTAAAGGATGCTATAATATTGGTCATCTGATAAGAACGACCGTCATATCCGGTATGGCGGAAACTCTGCTGATTAACGGCGTCGGCGTATTTTTGCAATTCGAAGGTTAGATATTGCAGACACTGTTGGTGTCCGATTGATCCTGGATTCCGGGGACCGAATTCCGTCTGAGCGACCAAATACTCAAAAGCGCGATCTTCATTAAATTCAGGTACATAGACGTCTTCCTGCCGCTCGGGATCAATAGAGCTTTCTCTTCGGTCTGTATGGTCGTTACCGCATCCGGTCAATAAAAGAAGCAAGGATATTTTAAATACAATTAGTTTCATTTACTTTCCGATAAAAAGTCAAAAAACAAATAGTTATAAAAAATAACGAAAAAACAATGTAATTACAATACACTTGGATGTGTTTGTAACCTTTGAGAGCTGCTTACGTATAAATTTACATGGGGGTATATGTTTTTTGCAGTAAAGATTATATATTTAATTAACCATAAAATTATCCGTGAGGTGTTGCAAATGGAAAATAAAAAATTAATTATTCGAGCGGGAAGTTTCGTCATAATCACGATCATATATGTTGCATTGCTTTTGGGATTTTCAGGAGCGGTAGATCCTGCGAATGCAACGTTTGCTGCTGCATCGGACCGTGTAATAGAAAAAACATTTGATGTTCGACCGGGAGGATTATTAAATCTTGATACACGAATCGGTCGGGTTGATGTAGAGGGATGGGAGCGTGATGAAGTTCGTTTGAAGATAGAAGTAACGGGTCGAAGCCGGTATGTCGATGATATTGAATTTTTTATTGAGTCGTCTGATGACGGAGTTGATATCCGGGCAGAAGTACCCCGGGTGCGTTCATTCTTCGGAGATTGGGGAAGAGGTCTGAATATTAAATATACTATAATGCTTCCTTTTGAGTATAACCTGAATATTAGAACATCCGGCGGTAGTCTCTCATTAAAGAAAGTCGATGGAGATATAGATGCACGTACATCCGGGGGCAGTATCAATGCGGAACAACTTACAGGTGCAATGAATCTTAGAACTTCGGGTGGAAGTATAAATGTAAAGCGTCTTAACGGTGATATTGTTTTAAGCACCTCCGGCGGCTCGATATCAGTGAATGGTGCATACGGTACACTGGAAACAAAGACATCCGGGGGTTCGATTCGCCTATCCGATATCGACGCGCGTGTTGAGGCGAGAACATCCGGCGGCAGAATTACACTAACGCATGTCGGTGAGAATAAAGGCATCAATCTTCGCACATCCGGCGGCAGTATAACCGCCAACTTGCCGGAATCAATTAACGCTGATATAAGCGCCCGGACATCCGGCGGACGGGTCTCGACAGATTTCCCGATAACAGTAGTTGGATCGATTTCAGGTTCATCCATCGAAGGAAAGATCGGAGACGGAGGACCCGAGATTATTTTAAGAACTTCAGGCGGCGGTATTAAAATAAATAAACGGTAAACAACCAACTGAATTGCCATGGATAAAAAGCGTTATCTTAATACATTTCTATCTCTGATTTGCCTAAACGTTTTTATATTCGCTTTTGTCTTGACGTCCACCGGACAGGTTCATACAATAGAAAAATCGTTTCAGGTTGAGCCCGGCGGAAGTTTGCGAATGAATATAGCGGCAGGTGATGTTATTGTACGTGGATGGGAATATGATGAAGTCGATGTACGCGCAGAAGTATACGGATCCGCGCGTACACTGGATAATCTGGAACTTCGTTTCGAGCAGGACAGGGATGATGTGGTGATACGTACACAACGTGAAAGGCGAGTACCTCGACGAGGTTGGGACAGAGGGTATCTCAGTGAACGTATCGTGTTTACAATTAACGTTCCGTATCATTACCATGTCCGCATCAATATATCTGCGGGACAAGTCGATGTGGATCATATCGACGGAAATGTTCTGGTGCGTAATATTCCGGTCGGATATTAATTTACGGTTTACCGGAAATTGTAAGCACCGATGCTTCTCTATTAAAGTGTATCAACATCTCGCAGATTTCATCCTGTATATGCCGGTATCTTCCTGCGGGTAAAGTAAAATTTTGAAACATCATCACAACGATCAATCTCTCCTCGTGCAGAGTATCGACATATCCTGCTAATGTACTTACACCGGTCAGGGTTCCGGTTTTTGCGCGAACTCTGCCGCTTGCTTGTGAGTGTACGGCTCTTCGTATAAGTGTCCCGTCTATGCCGAGAATGGCAAGACTTTCATAAAATGGTTTGAATAGTTGCCCGTCTTCACTGATATAGAATAAAAGTTCCGCCAGCATCCGGGGAGTAATAAGATTATAAAATGAGACGCCGGATCCATCGGCAAAACTCACGGGTGCAGTATCTAAACCGAATATTTGTAAAACGTGTTCAACTGCACGACGGCCGCCGTCCCCCGTGCCGGGTGGACCGTACAATGCAGCCGCTATTGTTTTCCATGTTGTTTCTGCGGCAAGATTGTTACTTGATTTATTCATTGCATAGAGAACGGAATCGATCGGTGTGTTGATCTGAACAAGTGGAACCGACGCCGAATCTTTAAACCCGCGCACAACCGATCCGTTGATAATCATTCCGGTCTCAACTAATATTTCTTGAAGCAGTATCCCGGTAAACAGCGCCGGATCGCGTACTGTAACGTTGAATTTTCTTGGCAAACGAACTATATCAGGATCTCCTTTTATTAAAAACTTATTTTGACCGGTCGTCATCCGGGGAATAATTTGTAACTCATTGTGTGGTTGTACATTACCCGGTTCGGTTTGTAATTCGTATTGAATATAGGAAGTTTGCGGAGAAACATGTACGTTAAATTGACGACCCGGGTCGGGAGACCGTTCAACGGATATTGTGACAACATTACTATTGATCGACAGAGCGCTTATATGCGGGACATACGCGTGTGGTTCATCATCCCACATCCACCCGGTAGGCCATTGAAGATCGTCAAAATAAGAATCATCTACTATAATGTTGCCGTTTATTTCGCGGATACCGAACAACCGTAACGATTCTACAATTTCATTAAGATCACTTAAACGCAGCAACGGATCTCCGAATCCTTTAATAACTATATCGCCGTCGAGTATACCGTTTGTAATTTCACCGGACCGGTATACAACGGTGCGATAATTAAAATTCGGTCCGAGTATTTGAAGCGCTGCTGCAGAGGTTATTAATTTTTGGTTCGATGCCGGTCGAACGAGCAGATCGCTCTGGTAAGAAAAAATCGTATCCCCGTAATCAGCCGACATTATAATTAAAGAGGGAATGGTATGTCTGAACTCGTCCCGTTTCAAGATATTTTGAAGGCGAAGTTCAATTTGCGATTTTCTGGTTCGCTCTATCGGTTGCGGGTGTTCATCATCCGGTTCCCGCGTTATCTCGGGAGCAGTCGAACACGAGATTAGAAATAACAAAGGGAATAATATGCTGATAATCGGTGTTATAATATATGGTTTCATATTTTTCTCAAAAGATCGATAATATTCTTATCTTATATAGTATTAACATTTATAAAAAAAGGCAAATTTCTTGAACAAGTATAAATCAATTGGTATATTCAAACGGTAACCGATTACCCAAATTAAGGATAGAAATTACACTATGTGGAAATGGATAACGCAGATTTTTCCCAGTAAGCATGATAAAGACATAAAAGAGCTTACACCGTATACTCAGCAAATCAACACCTATTTTGAGCAATATCAAACTCTTAGTGACGATGAGCTTCGTGAAAAGACGGAGGAATTTAAACAACGAATAAACGAACGTACAAAATCGTTACGCGACTCAATTCATGAACTTGAAGAAAAATTGAAAGAAGACCTCTCGGTAGGCGAATACGACAGGGTTCATCAAGAACTGGAAAAATTGAACGACGATCTCGATGTTGAATATGAGGAAATTCTTGATGAACTGCTTCCCGAGGCGTTTGCCGTCGTCAAAGATACATGTCGAAGGTTACTCGGACAGGTGTGGTCGGTAGTGGGAAACAAGTACAAATGGGATATGGTGCCGTTCGATGTGCAGCTTATGGGTGGCGTGGCGTTACATCAGGGGAAAATTGCCGAGATGGCTACCGGTGAAGGAAAGACACTCGTCGCTACACTTCCATTATATTTAAATGCTCTGACCGGCCGGGGTGTACAGCTTGTCACCGTCAACGAATATCTTGCGCGCCGGGACGCCGAGTGGATGGGTCCTATTTTTGAATTTCATGGGTTAACCGTAGGCGTTATTCAGAGCAATATGCCTCCGCAGGAACGGCAAAAACAGTACGGCTGCGATATTACCTACGGTACCAACAACGAATTTGGTTTCGACTATCTCCGCGATAATATGGTTATCAGGGCGGAGGATAAGGTGCAGCGCGTACATAATTATGCAATTGTCGACGAGGTCGATTCAGTTTTAATCGACGAGGCGCGTACTCCGCTCATCATAAGCGGTCCTGTTAGCAGGGACGATCATAAATTCAATGAAATGAAGTCACCGGTTGAACAACTGGTTCGCGCACAGAGGAATTTAACCACAAAAATCGTATCCGACGCAGAGAGTCATCTCCAGGATAACAATGAGTACGAAGCCGGAAAATTATTGCTGCGCGCGTATCGCGGCTTGCCGAAACAAACCAAGCTGATGAAGCTGCTTTCAGATCCCTCAAACAAAAGAATAATGCAGCAGGTAGAGGCGGATTTCATGCGTGAGTCGGCAAAACGAATGCATGAAATAGACGACGAACTATACTATGCAATCGACGAAAAGCAACATACGATCGATCTGACCGATAAAGGGAGGGAGTTGCTCTCTAATTATTCCACCGGCGATAAAGAGATGTTCGTTCTGCCCGACATCGGAACGGCTTTCAGTGAACTGGATAATGACGATTCATTATCCGATGAAGACCGGCAAAAGAAAAAGGACGAGGTTACCCGGGCATACAGTGACCGCAGTGAACGCCTGCATACAATTCAGCAACTGCTGCGGGCGTATTCACTCTATGTACGTGACGATGAATATGTTGTGCAGGATGGAAAAGTAGTTATCGTCGATACATTTACCGGAAGGTTGATGCCGGGTCGCCGTTATTCAGACGGTTTGCACCAGGCGATCGAAGCGAAAGAAGGCGTTAAAGTAGAACGTGATACACAAACACTGGCAACAATCACGCTGCAAAATTATTTCCGATTGTATAAAAAGCTTGCCGGTATGACCGGTACGGCGGAGACGGAAGCACAGGAATTCGGTGATATATATAAACTTGATGTTGTCGTTGCGCCGACCAACAAACCGATGGTCCGTATTGATCATGAAGATCACGTATACCGGACCACGCGGGAGAAATATAATTCCGTCATTAATGAAGTAGAGGAAATGCGTGCTTCGGGACGGCCGGTACTTGTCGGAACTACGAGTGTTGAAGTTTCCGAAACAATCAGTCGAATGTTAAAGCGAAAAGGAATTCCACACAACGTCTTGAATGCAAAACAGCATCAACGTGAAGCGGAAATAATCCAGAACGCAGGACTTGCAGGCGCTATTACTATCGCGACAAATATGGCGGGGCGCGGCACCGATATCAAACTCGGTCCCGGAGTAAAAGAAAACGGTGGATTGCATATTATCGGAACCGAACGCCACGAATCACGCCGCATCGACCGGCAGTTGCGAGGTCGTGCGGGCAGGCAAGGCGATCCGGGCAGCTCGCGGTTTTATCTATCGCTCGAAGACGACCTCATGCGATTATTCGGAAGCGAACGAATTGCTTCGATAATGCAGAGAATGGGATTGCAGGAAGGCGAAGTTATTCAGCATCGCATGATTACACGTTCGGTGGAACGCGCCCAGAAAAAAGTCGAACAAAATAATTTCTCGATTCGAAAGCGCCTACTCGAATATGATAACGTGATGAATCAACAACGCGAGGTCGTTTACTCAAGACGAAAACAAGCGCTATCGGGTGAGCGGTTAAAAAATGAAATGTTCGATATGCTCGATGAATGGGCGAATAAAATCGCACACCGGTTTTACGATGATGCCGAAATAGAACAATTACGGGAGCATGTCCGGCGAATTTTACTTGTCGATGTCGATATCCCTCCCGAAAAATGGGAGATGTTGGGTGAAGACGGGGTTGCAAATGAAATCGTAGAAAAAGCGCACGAATTCTACGAGCGAAAAGAGGAACAACTCGGCTCGGAGCTTATGGCTGAACTTGAGCGAATTGCGACCCTCCAGGTGATTGACGTAAAGTGGAAAGAACATCTTCGCGAGATGGACGATCTTAAAGAAGGAATTCATTTGCGCGCTTATGGGCAGAAAGATCCGCTCATTGAATACAAAAGCGAAGCATATAAACTATTTGTCGATACCATCGAAACAGTCGCCGAAGAAACGCTCACGCTTGTCTTCAAGGCGTTTCCGCAAACTGAAGGACAAATTCCGATTAAGAGAGCAGGCAGACCCGTTAGCGACCAGGATATGCAGACAATCCATAAATCGTCGATCGGTATGGGATTACAGCAGGCGCGGGGTGCAGCCGGTCAACAACCCAGACGGCAGGAAACGGGGCAAAAACCGCAGCCGGTACAAGTAGGGGAGAAGGTCGGACGCAACGATCCATGTCCGTGCGGAAGCGGCAAAAAATATAAACACTGTCACGGAAAGTAGAATACATGAAAAAAATCGAAGCAATAATTCGCCCCTTTAAAATCGATGATGTTCGTGAAGCATTGTCGGAGGTTGGCGTCCGCGGTATTACACTGACGGAAGTCAAAGGATACGGAAGGCAAAAAGGTCATACCGAAGTGTATCGCGGTTCAGAATATCAAATCGATTTTTTACCGAAACTAAAATTAGAAATAGTTGTTGCTGACCATCTGGTCGATAATGTAATTGATACAATTGTTAAAACAGCGCGCACCGGTCAGGTAGGCGATGGCAAAATATTTGTATACGATGTCCTCGAAGCTGTACGTATCAGGACCGAGGAGGCCGGAGAAGACGCTCTCTAATTTTAAATTGACGGAACCGACACCCCTTTTATGAACTTCCGGAATTATATTAGACTCTGTTGGAGCTTTTTGTTTATTGTTCTATGGTCAATAAACCTGACGCCGCAATCCCAGAATAATAACGCGCTCATCGATCCGGTGTTACGATATTCTATAACCGGAAAGATGAAGGATCAAATTGCAAAAAGTATAGTTACATCGCAGGATGGACCTCACCTTTATCCCGTAGTTGTTCATGGTTCACACGAGGCGATAAACGGCATACAATATCTTCTGATAAGAAAGTATGATACATTTGGCACCGCAACTCTTACCGCACAAGAAATTTATCAAATAAGTGATTATCCCGGTATTCGGTACATAGAGTATTCCCCGCTGCACGAACTCCAGCTCGATATTTCACGTGCCGATATCAAAGCCGACAGTGTTCACGCAGGGATTATCAATAACACATCCTATACGGGCAGAGGAGTGATTATCGGATTAATAGATACCGGTTTGGATTTTTTTCACGAAGATTTTCGACATCCCGATAATCCGGATCAAACCCGCGTTCTGAGGATATGGGATCTTTCACTGACACCGATTGAAGGAGAATCTCATCCCGAGATGTTTGAGGTGGGAGTTGAATATACACGTGATGATATCGAACGGGATTTACGGCAGGAAACTAACGAGTTTGTCAGAACCAGAGATAGTCACGG
Source organism: Ignavibacteriales bacterium (assembly GCA_003567775.1). Taxonomy (GTDB): domain Bacteria; phylum Bacteroidota; class Ignavibacteria; order T3Sed10-11; family T3Sed10-11; genus T3Sed10-11. The sequence goes on from PWYR01000005.1 coordinate 34,342, forward strand.
TCATGGAACGCATGTAGCGGGAATAGCAGGGGGCGGCGGTGTTAAGCATAACGGCAAGTATACAGGTATTGCTCCGAATGCGGAGTTTGTGCTCGTAAAATTTCCAGGTACGAGCATCAGTACACAGGAAATTATACACGGTATAGAGTATATATTTTCAGCGGCAGATAAGCTCGACAGACCCGCGGTAATTAACATAAGTCTCGGCGGTCATATGGGATCGCATGATGGAACCGCCGGACACGAAAAATTGATCAATCAATATGCTCAGTATCCGGGAAGGATAACGGTCGTTGCAGCAGGCAACAGCGGCGCATCGGAAAATCATACGGGAGAAGTTGTCCCCGGTGGAGAAAGTTCTATCTATTCTCTCACTGTGCAGCGTGATGGAAGAGGTGAAGATTATATAATGATGTTTATGTGGTACGAAGGCACTGAGTCGTTACAATTGATTGTAGAAACACCGTCCGGTATACGCGATACCGTGACAACCAATTACGATACATACATAATAGAAACCGAAGATGGTGGAATAGATATAGCTACACATCCCGATTCTATAAATGAAAAAGGGGCGCGTTTATTTTCAATTTATTTAGCCGATATAGAACAAGATAAACTACTTAAAGAAGGAGACTGGAAATTTACCGTTTCGGCAATAGATGAGAACACAGAATTTCGTTATAATACCTGGATTGTCAGTCAATCTATGACTTTGAATAGAGCAACGCTTAGTCCGTCAACCGGGCGCCGTAATACTGTAACTATGCCCGGTACTGCAGAAAAAGCTATTACAGTTGGCGCCTACCATTCCAAACTTAACTGGGTTAATGTGAATAATAATAATATCGACCGACGGGGGGAGGGTAGTTTACAGGATATTATTCCATTTAGTGGAGGAGGTCCGACACGTGATTTACGTATGAAACCCGATATTACGGCGCCGGGTAAATATGTTGCATCTGCGTTGTCTGCTGACGCAACATATCCTCCACTATTTAGACTGCGGGATCAGGGTTATGTAGTTTTATCTGGAACGAGCATGTCGACTGCACACGTTACCGGTTTGGTTGCCTTGATGCTGGAAGGCAATCCATTGCTAAAATCATCAGACATACTTGAAATTCTACGGGAAACTTCACGGAGCGATGAATACGCGACGAATCTTCCCAACTTTGACTGGGGATGGGGTAAACCAAATGCATTAGCCGCCGTACAGGAGGCATCTGTTTTCGTAACCGAACGATCAATTGCACCCGGAATCCCTGCTACAGTGACACTCCGGCAAAACTACCCCAACCCGTTCAATCCATCGACAACTATATCATTTTCAGTACCGGAACGC
>PWYR01000115.1 GCA_003567775.1 Ignavibacteriales bacterium
AATTGTTCGATGATGGGGAACATGGCGATGATGAAGCGAATGACGGTGTATATGCAAACATAATAACGCAATTGCCGAGAGATACATACGTCGTAGGAATCTGGGCGGATATCGACGGTCAATTGCGAGGAAATACTCAGGCAATAAAATTCGCCGGTGCGGATCAGTCCGGTGTAAATCTTATGCTCGACATGAGCGGGATGCCGGCTCAAGCCGCGATAGGTGAGGAGATTATCTATACTATGATTATTAGTAATGCGGGACCTGAACCGGCGACGGGAGTAACACTGTCGAATCCGCTTCCCGAAGTCATGTCGTTGGTATCGGCCGATGCAACACAGGGAGATTGTTCGGAACGCGACGGTATTATACATTGTGAACTTGACGCTATACCTGTTGATAGCTCAATAGTTGTTGATTTAGCAGTTGTTGCTTCGGCTGCCGGACTGTATATGGTAGAAGCAACCGTATCATCCAATGAATCAGATTGGAATCCGACCCGCAATTCAGCCAGCGTCTTAACTGAAGTAATAGAGGTTACCAGTGTCAGTGAACCGGGCGCTGTTCCCGATGCGTATGCATTGTATCCTGCATATCCAAATCCGTTCAATGCCGAAACGATTATACGGTACGATGTTAAGGACAATACCCATGTTGGATTACAGGTATTCGATATTCTCGGCAGACCGGTTGCGGTGCTCGTCAACGAGGAACACACTCCGGGAAGATACGAAGTAGTGTTCAACGCCGGACGGCTTGCTTCGGGGATATATTTGTACAAAATTGAGATGAATGAGTTTCAGAAGGTGAGGAGTATGTTTTTAATCAAATAACGATTGATACACAACGGATGTATCCTGCCTCCAGGCCGGACAAGATAATAACCTTCCCAAATATTAGAATATTCTAATAAAAATCCGTTGCAATTCCCGATTTTATTTAGTATTTTGAATACCCTTTTTGTAAAGTGCTAACGGTTTGATAACGTAGTAGAGTACCTATCAATAATGGTATTATAACAGGAATTTTATTAATTTATGTAGGGTGTGAATAAATAAAGATGAACCTTCGTATTGAGGCAAGCGGTAAATTTTTCCTTGCCGGGGATGAGAAGTTTTATATCAAGGGTGTAACCTACGGACCTTTTCGTCCTCTTCACGACGGCAGTGAATATGGAACCGAAGATGCAGTCCGTCGCGACTTCTCGATGATGGCGGAGAACGGCATCAACACCGTCAGAACATATACCGTGCCGCCGGTATGGCTTCTGGATATTGCACACGAGAACGGCTTACACGTCTTTGCCGGTATTCCCTGGGAACAACATATTACGTTTCTCGATGACCGTTCGACGGTGTTGAACATCGGGAAAAAGGTAAAGGACTCCGTACGATCGACGGCCGGACACGCTGCACTCCTCGGCTATGCCGTCGGCAATGAAATTCCCGCCCCTATTGTTCGATGGTACGGAAGACGGCGCATAGAGCGATTTATTCAACAACTCTATAACATCGCAAAAAATGAAGATCCGGATGCGTTGGTTACGTATGTCAATTACCCTACGACGGAATATCTCCAGCTTCCTTTTCTCGATTTTCAGTGTTTTAACGTGTATCTCGAAACTCCCGAAAGATTAATATCATATTTTGCGCGCATGCAGAATATAGCGGGCGATAAACCGCTTGTTCTCGGAGAGTTGGGATTGGACAGTCTCCGCAATAGTACGGAAAAGCAAGCGGAGGTCTTGTCGTGGCAGATCGATACCGCTTTTTCGGAGGGAAGTGCCGGGATGTTTGTGTTCTCATGGACGGATGAGTGGTTCCGGGGAGGATATGAGATCGATGATTGGAATTTCGGACTTACCGACAGAGAGCGAAACCCGAAACCCGCGCTCTATTCGGTGAGCGAGCGTTATTCCGTCCCGGCTATATTCTCAAAAAATGATTATCCCTTCATATCGGTTGTGGTATGTACGTATAACGGTGCAAAAACTTTAAGGAGATGCTTTGACGGACTTCGGAATTTAAATTATCCACGGTATGAAGTAATCGTGGTCAATGACGGTTCGAGAGACTCTTCGGAAGCAATTGCGGGAGAGTATGGTTTCAAAGTCATAACAGTCTCAAACGGAGGTTTAAGTAACGCACGAAATCTCGGATGGCGCGCTGCTTCGGGTGAAATAGTGGCTTACATCGATGACGATGCCTGGCCCGATGAGGATTGGCTTTATTATCTTGCGCATACGTATTTGACTACAGACTACGCCGCCGTTGGAGGACCGAATATCGCACCGTCCGGTGTTGGAGTTGTTGCCGATGCCGTGGATAATTCACCCGGAGGTCCGACCCACGTATTGTTAAACGATACTGAAGCAGAACATATTCCGGGCTGCAATATGTCCTTCCGTAAAAAGTATCTGCAGGAAATCGGCGGGTTCGACAGACAGTTTACTATTGCCGGCGATGACGTCGATGTATGCTGGCGTATACAGGAACGGGGATGGAAGATCGGTTTTAACGCTTCGGCTATGGTGTGGCACTACCGGAGGGACAACGTTCGGCAATATCTTAAACAGCAATACAATTACGGGCGTGCAGAGGCAATGCTTGAACAAAAATGGCCTGAAAAATACAACACCATCGGACATTTAACGTGGAAAGGAAGGTTATACGGAAAGGGGTTAACACCGTCCATTCTGCACCGGGGGAGCGTTATTTATCAGGGAGTATGGGGAACCGCGCCGTTTCAACGATTATACGAACCGGCGCTGGGTCGGTTGACTTCTTTACCTCTGATGCCCGAGGGGTATGTATTTATTTCTTTTTTCTTATTTCTATCGCTTCTCGGGTTTCTATGGGCGCCGCTTGTCTGGGCGTTGCCGTTGTTTGTATTAGGTGCTGGTATATCGATATTGCAGGCAGTGGTAGCGGGGATACGGGCTTCCTTCCGAACCAAAACGAAAAATAAAACGGAGCACTTGAAAAAGCGTGTTATGACGATGTATTTACATCTTATGCAACCTCTTGCCCGGTTGATGGGGAGGGTGAGTAAAGGATTAACGCCCTGGCGGTTTCGTGGAAAATCCGGATGGATATTTCCGATTCGTTCGACGATTACGGTATGGAGTGAACGGTGGCGTGCATCTGGGGATTGGTTAGAAAAAGTAGAATCAAAACTTAAGAGAAAAAAAATTGTCAGTTTCCGGGGAGGTAATTACGATCGTTGGGATCTAAGCATTGCCGGTGGTATGTTCGGATCGGCGAAGTCGTTGATGACCGTTGAAGAACACGGCGGCGGAAAACAGAATGTGCGATGGCGAATCTGGCCTGTATTCTCATTAAGAAGTATTCTTGCAGTAGCACTGCTCGGCGGATTGGCGTTCCTCGCTATGCTGGATCATGCATGGGTGACCGGCGGGATATTAACGGCGCTTGCATTGGTTCCGTTCTTTCGCTGGTTTATAGAGAGCGGGAAGGCAGTCGCCGATTTCCGGTCTGCGATCCGGGACATTGAGGATGATCTCGAAAGAGAAATAATTTCATCGCAGGAAGATAATAAGGAGTATGAAGTCATAGAAGACACGCAAAATCTTATAGACGAACATCGTTGATATGAGTCGTTATAGATTTATTATTCCGTATATTCTCAGGCAACGACGATTTCTGTTGCTTATTGTTATTCTCACTCTCTTCGGCGCCGCATTAGCGACGCTGCAACCCTGGCCGCTCAAAATTCTCATCGATTTTGCACTGGGCGACGATTCACTTCCTCTTTTTTTCGATCCTACACCCTTTAACCTTGTCATGGCAGCTTCGGTATTAAGTCTCGTCTTATATACATTAAACAGCGCCGTGAATTCGGTATTAGTGTGGGCGTGGACGGCAGCCGGCAATAAGATGGTGTATCATCTCTCGGTCGATTTGTTCGGCCGTTTGCAGCGGCTCTCTCTTTTATTCTTTCAAAAAAGACATCTCGGGGATATTTTAAACAGATTATCGGGGGATTCGTATTGTGTTTATAAGATTGCAGAGGCGGTTGTCGTTGCACCGTTCCGTAGCATCGTTGTCCTTGCGATGATAGGATATGTATCGTGGTCTCTCAATCAGGAATTAACGCTTATATCGTTTGCAATCGCGCCTTTTCTCGGGCTTAGCGCCTGGTATTTTGGGGGACGATTAAAGCGGCAGTCCCGCCTGGATAGGGAAGCGCACTCTGCACTCATGAGCTTCGTGCATCAGACGGTAACGGCAATCCCGATGGTGCAGGCATTCACGGCGGAGGAAACGAACAAACAAAAATTCGATGTATTAGCTCGAAATGCAGTAACGATAAAGCAGAAAAATACTTTGATTAAGAATATCTTCCTGTCGACCGGCGGATTGATGACGACAATCGGAGGGGCAGTTATTCTCGTTGTCGGCGGCAACTTCATACTCAACGGTACCCTGACCGTCGGAAGTCTGTTGGTATTTATTGCATATCTTAAAACTATGCAGGGTGCTTTCCAGAATCTGTTGACGACCTACGGGTCGATGAAATCTGCAGAAGCGAGCATCGATCGTATACTTGAGGTGGTTAATTCACGTGAAAAGATAACGGAGGTATCGTCACCTCAACCCTTTCCGCATAATGGCACTGTCAAGCAACCGTATATTCGTTTCAATAAAGTGTCGTTTGAATACCGAAAAGGAGTTCCCGTATTACAGAATATCGATCTCGAGATCGACCGTGGAGAAACCATCGCAATAGCCGGAGAAACGGGCGCTGGCAAGAGCACCTTGATTCATCTGATACCCCGGTTTATCGATCCGGTCGAGGGGAGTATTACCTTAGATGGATTCGATCTAAGGGAGTTATCCCTGGCCGATCTGAGAGCGCATATAGCATTGGTACAGCAGGAACCGTTTTTATTTCCGGTCACGGTTGCCGAGAATATCGGTATGGGCAATCCGAAAGCTGCGCCTGCCGATATCAGGGAAGCGGCGGTTTTAGCCGGAGCAGACGACTTTATACGCAAGCTGCCCGACGGTTATCAGACTGTTATTGCCGAGCGGGGAGTAACTTTATCGGGAGGGCAAAAACAGCGGATATCCATTGCCCGTGCATTGGTGAAGGACGCTCCCGTATTACTCCTCGATGAACCGGCTTCCGCACTCGATGTTAATACCGAAGAAAAATTGATGGATGCGATTGAAATTTTAATGAAAGGGAGGACTACGTTTTTAATCGCGCATCGTTTTTCGACTATTCATGGCGCCGACAGGATTGTCGTTCTTAAACAGGGGAACATCGAGGAAATTGGTACACACGAAGAATTGGTCGCACGGGAAGGGGCGTATTATCGATCATTATCGTTACAGCAGCGTAATGCAAAGCCGGATGAACCGTATAATCTAATCAGGCGACCAAGCGGAGCGAGGTTGATATATGAATAGATGGCAGATCGCACTTTTAAAATATGCTCGATCCTACAAAAAAGGGATATCGCTTATACTCATGTTAATGATCAGCGGAATTCTTTTCGATCTCCTTATGCCATGGCCGCTTAAGTTGATATTGGACTATGTGATTACAGGCGAGGAGTTGCCGGGATACGCTTCATGGCTGTATAATTTCCCCGGAATCGAGTCTGCTTTATCGCTCATTGTAATTTTAGCTTTCTCGACAGTCGTTTTGTTTTTGCTAAGTAAGACGGTAACGATTTTCAAAGTATATATCAAAGAAGGTGTCGGCAACCGGTTGATGTACGATCTCGGGGCGCAATTATTTTATCGGATTCAGCGGCTCTCGTTGAGATTTCACGGGAAACAACAAAGCGGAGATCTTGTGCAGCGGATAACGAAGGACAGTACCTGTGTCCGCGATCTGGTGATCGGGATGCTGCTCCCCTTACTCTCATCCGTCCTTATGCTCGTCGGGATGTTTACCGTTATGTGGCGTCTTGACCGTGAACTGACTCTATTAGCGCTTATAATCGTACCATGTATGGGATTTCTCATAAAGTACTTTACAAGCCGCATAACCGAGCGATCATACGAGGAATATTCAGTTGAGGGGAAATTGCTTGCGCAGGCGGAGCAGATACTTTCGGGTCTCCCGGTGGTGCAGGCATACGGTCGTGAAGGATTTGAAGATAAGCGCTATCGATTAATATCCATGCGTGCGGTGAAGGCGAAACTGCGGACGGTAGTCTCCCAACTTCAGTTCAGTCTCGGAGTCGGAACGCTTATTGCCATTGGTACGGCAATAACGATGGGGTTTGGAGGATATCGCGTTTTGCAGGGCGATCTGACCGTCGGTAGTTTATTGGTATTTCTCTCATATTTAAGCTCGCTTTACGTGCCGGTCGAGAGTCTTGCGAAACTTACGACCGGTTATGCCTCTGCGGCAGCCGGCGCCCGGAGAATTTATGAGATATTATCCGCCGATGAATACGTCAGTGAACATCCCGATGCCCAACCTTTAATGAGTAAAACGAAATCGAACGGTATGTTAGTGCGCGCGGAGAATGTAACATTTGGCTATGAAAACAATAATCCCGTACTGCAAAACGTCTCGTTCGAGCTATTGCCCGGTGAAAAAGCGGCGCTTGTGGGAAGGACCGGCGCGGGTAAAAGTACGTTAATAAGTCTCCTCACGCGTTTCTACGATCCGTGGGATGGAAGAATTACTTTCGACGGAGTGGATATCCGGGAAGTTTCATTACAAAGTCTTCGTAGCAATATCTCAATTGTGCTGCAGGATCCGTTTCTATTGCCGATCACCGTTGCTGAAAATATATCCTATGGACGTCCCGGCGCGGGTGAGCATGAAATTGTGGAAGCGGCACAAGCGGCGTACGCGCATGAATTCATCGAAAAACTTCCGCAGGGATATCATACCGTTATCGGTGAACGGGGCAGTACGTTATCCGGAGGTGAGCGTCAGCGGCTAACAATTGCCAGGGCATTTTTAAAAGATGCTCCTGTGCTCATTCTCGATGAGCCCACCTCGGCTCTGGACGCCGGTACTGAAGCGAAGATATTGGATGCAATGGAAAGATTAATGCGCAACCGGACGACATTTATAATCACTCACCGGATGTCTATGCTGCAGCGGGTCGATAAAATATTTGAACTTGAGAACGGAAAATTAGTGGAGAGGGAGCGTTTTGATTATGCCCGATAAACTTCGTATTGTCGTTACCGGTTTGGCTGCTACCTATCCGTTCGGCGGCGTATTCTGGGATTATTTTCAGTATGTACTCGGTTTTAAAAAATTGGGACACGATGTGCTTTATCTTGAAGATACCGGTCAATGGTGTTACGATCCGGTCAACCGGACGTTCAGTGAGAGCGGAGACCATAATGCTTCGGTTTTGGCAAAAGAGATAAAAAAACTTGAACCCGAACTAACGGATAAATGGTTTTACAGGGATTCGACGGGAAAAACATTCGGTAAATCCTGGAAGGATGTAGTTCGATTTTGTGAAAACGCAGATATTTTTTTGCATATATCGGCGTCTTGCTGGATGAGAGAAGAATATTATGCTGCAAAAAGGGTAGTGTTTATCGACAGCGATCCGTTATATACGCAATCGTCGATTCCGAATTACATCAACGGTACCGCAACCGATTCTGAAAAAGAACGGATAGAAATGATAAAGCGTCACGATTGTCATTTTACATTCGGGGAAAATATCGGGCGTGAGGGTTGTCTTATTCCGAATGATTTATTCGATTGGAAGCCGACGCGGCAGCCGGTTGTCATGGATTGTTTCAGGGATGAGCTTGTACCTCTGAAAGAGCGCCGCGGAGTCTTTACTACCGTGGCGTCCTGGGAGCCGAAAGAAGAAGGTCCCGTTATAGATGGGAAAAAATATACCGGCAAGAGCACCGAGTTTCTGAAGTATATGCGACTACCGGAGAAAAATTCTGCTGCATTCGAGATTGCTTTAAGCGGACCTGCCCCTTACGATACTTTGAAGAAAAACGGTTGGAGTATTGTAGACGGTTATTCGGTATCGAAGGATCCATGGATTTACCGGAATTATTTGGCGCATTCTTTTGCAGAGTGGAGTGTAGCGAAGAACGCATACGTGGAATCCAACAGCGGGTGGTTTTCTTGCAGAAGTGCGTGTTATCTTGCACTGGGTGTCCCGGTTATTGTGCAGGATACGGGATTTCAAAGGGTAATACCCGGCGGAGAGGGAGTGTTACCGTTCAAGAATTGGAGGGACTGTACGGAAGCGATAGATGATGTGCTGCGGAGACCGGATGTCCATTCGGTTGCAGCACGGGATATTGCAGAGGAATATTTTGAATCGGGCAAGGTGTTGTCTTCTCTTATTGAAATTGTTTCGCAAACAAAAACATATACAAAAAGTAATGTATGAAAATTCTTGTTGCAGGTTGGTTCAGCTTTGAAGGAATGGGGGCGACTGCCGGAGATATTCTATCGAAAGATGTTGTTTGCGATTGGCTTGCTCAGGCGGGATATTCGTTTGATGTAGCGACGGCAGCGCCCTTCCGGGGAGGAATCGATTGGAAGAATGCAGATGCGGGAGAATATTCGCACCTCCTTTTTGTATGCGGACCTTTCGGAAACGGCAGACCGGTAACGGAATTATTAGCTAAATATAATACATGCCGATTAGTTGGAATCAATTTAACGATGCTCCAGGAGCTTTCTGAATGGAATCCATTCGACATCCTCTTCGAGCGCGACAGTTCCGAGCAAACCAATCCCGATATATCTATTGCAGCATCTTTCAATAAAGTACCGGTTGTCGGATTGATACAATCCCATAAACAAAAAGAGTATCGTGATTGGGCGTTACAAGAAAACGTACATAACATTATTTATTCCTTCCTGGAAAGCCGGGAGCTTGCCGTTGTCGAAATTGATACACGGCTCGATGAAAACAAATCGGGACTTCGCACTCCTGCTGAAATTGAATCTCTCATTGCCCGAATGGACGTCGTTATTTCGACAAGATTGCACGGTACCGTTTTGGCTCTCAAACATGAAGTACCTGTTGTTCCGATAGATCCGATTTTGGGCGGCGCAAAGATTGAAAGACAGGTGAACGAATTAGGATGGCCAATTCTTTTATACGGAGAATCTTTAACACCAGAAAAATTGTCGCAGGCATTCGAATATTGTTTGACGGCAGAGGCAAAACAAAAAACCCGTGCATGTATAGAAACTGCACAAAAACGGCTTCGGAATATACGGCAAGAATTAATTTCTCAATTGCAAAAAAATTGTAAATAATAACGAATATAGATGTACTCCACCTCCAAGATGGACTACATCTATCTCACATCCCGTTCTGAGATTACCTCATGAAAAATCTGCAATATAGTTTTCCCGATGATTCCTTCCTTCAATACGCGCTCGTTTCAGTTCTGGATAAAAATGACTTTTATTCAAGCAAGCTGAAAGTAAGTGAGCGGATTACCAATGTATACGAAAGTACTTTCCCAAGTGAAATTGTAAGATGTAAGATCGGTGATGGGACGGCGTTAAAGTTCCTCATTAAGTATGATGCGGATTGTGATCGTAACACATATAATCCTCGCGGCGGAATTGAATATGAAGGAAAAATTTATAGAGATATACTAACATTGATGAATGTTCCTGTAGTAAAGTATTATGGTATGTACCGGGATATAAAAAATGAATATTCATTTATCGTTATCCAGTATCTGGATAATGCAATGCATGCTCGAGAGGATTTATTGGCTATGAATGACGCGGTACAATGGCTTGCAAGATTTCATGCAGAGGGTGAATCACTTATATCATTAAAACGCGCTTCTTTCTTAAAAAGATATGATTTTGATTATTATATGGGGTGGGCGCGGCGGACTTCCGAATATACCGGATACCTGCATGCCGATAATCCCTGGTTGCCCCGTTTTTGCCGGCAGTTTAAGGAAGTGATTGAGTATCTTTTGTATGAACCACAGACAGTTGTTCACGGAGAATTCTACCCGGCTAATATTTTATATCAGGATGGAATAATCTATCCGGTTGATTGGGAATCGGCTGCGCTGGCTGCCGGTGAAATAGATCTTGCGACTATTACCGACCGCTGGCCCCCTGAAGAAATACAAAAATGGGAAAACATGTACCGGAAAATACGTTGGCCTGATGGAGCACCCGAACATTTTTTAAAAAGATTATGTGTGTCAAGACTTTACCTGGAATTCCGGTGGTTGGGCGACAGACCGGAGTGGGCCCGTCGCACATCGATAATACAAAGGATCAATAAAATTTATAAATTAGGTATTGAGTTGGGATTTAATCCGTAAGAACAACCAACCTACACCCGAAACCAATAATTCACCTTGATCAAAAACACATTATCGATCGGTGTTCTGAAGGCGTCGCGGAACGTATCGCGAAGGGGCTGATGTATCCGGTTATGGATGCCGCTTCGTTCCTGTGTCCAGACGAGATACATCGTGCTTCCGCGCTTGAATTCCCACCGCACTATGACGCTTGTGTTCAACGCCT
>PWYR01000081.1 GCA_003567775.1 Ignavibacteriales bacterium
GAGTGAACGAACCTCTGGTGCACCAGTTGTCCTGCCAAGGGCACCGCTGGGTAGCTATGTTCGGATGTGATAAGCGCTGAAAGCATCTAAGCGCGAAGCACACTTCAAGATAAGGTTTCCCCTGACGTCGCAAGGCGTCACTAAAGACCCCTCGGAGATTACGAGGTTGATAGGCTATAGGTGGAAGCGTAGCAATACGTGGAGCCGAGTAGTACTAATCGGTCGTGAGACTTAACCATAAATTTTTATTGACCGGATAAACTGTTCTGCTACATGCAGTGTGCCTGCGATCCGAAGTACTTCGGTTCGCAGGTGTGTGTTCAATAAGAATGCTGTGCACGTTTACTCATCTGAAAGTTTTAAAAATTCTGGTGACTATAGCGAGGGGGAAACACCTCTTCCCATTTCGAACAGAGTAGTTAAGTCCCTCAGCGCCGATGGTACTTGCCCGGAGACGGGCCGGGAGAGTAGGTCGTTGCCAGGAGTTAAATTAAAGCCCCTGTGATCGTATTCATCGCAGGGGCTTTTTTATATGCATGATTGCATGTATGATTGGATGGTTGGTTGATTTGTGGTATAATGTGGGAGTGTTTATCGTCTTTATTTCGATAATTAAGATGAGATGGCAATGTGAAATAACAATCCCCGGGAAAATGCTATGAATATAGAAGGATTTTTTTCACATTCGGTGTATCGTTGAGTTTCGATGTTACTCTTTTGGGTTATCTGGATTTTGTATAATGTATTTCCGAATGAGATTAATATATGTTTCAAAGTCACCGAGATTTTTCTTGTAGATGCCATAGGTTACTGAATCATCAACTCCGTTATATGCATGAATTAACATATTCCGATAACGTACCATTTTATGAAATGTTGCAACATTTTCTTCCGGAAAAACCCCTTCCTTCGATAACATATCGAAGCATTCCGCATACGTGTTGGGTTCCTTTAAATCCAATGCACTCACTATTGATAACATTAGTTAACTCTGTGCTGTAATCCAGTATTTCTATTCCTTGGGGAGGGTCTTTAAAATATACCGCAACATCGACATCGCTTTCTTTGTTGGCTTTATTAACGGCGTGTGATCCGAACAGCAACGCAAATACGACGTTATCGTCTTTCTCGAAGAAAGCGGTCAATGATTGGTTATCGTTTTCCGTCATTTACTTTAATTCTTGTTTCATACGATTAATATGCGGAAAAAATGGTAATATTCAAACACCCACCATCCCGTAAAGATATTCCCAGATTAACAGCGCCCCGAGCTTGCACGTTCTGTTCTCGACATCGTGTTTGGGATTCACTTCTGCAACTTCCATAATACGTGCACGCCCGTCGCGGCCGGTGTAGTGTGCAAGATATATCATTTCTTCAACCGAAAGTCCCTTCGGATACGAAGCACTTACCCCCGGTGCATCAGCAGAGCGCACCACATCCATATCGAAGCTGACAAATATTTCGTCGCACTCGATGCCGCCGAATATTTCCTTGTGAATTGTTTCCACACCACGCTGTCTGATAACATCAAGAGTATACACGTTTACCTTTTGATCGGTAACGTATTTCATATACGCTGATGAATTCGCAAACGGTTGTATGCCGATCTGATATAGATATTCGGGTCGCAGTAATTTCTCATCGAGGATCATTCGATAGGAGGTGCCGCTGTTCCGTTGTTTCGATTCACGAACATCGAGATGGGTATCGATATTAAGCAATGCACACGTCCGGAAGACGCTTGAAAATGCTTTAAAATCCGGGTAGGTGATATCATGCCCGCCGCCGATAACGATAAGCTTTTTATCATCACGCAGCACCTGTTCGACAATCTTCATTTGTCTGGAATGAGTTGATTCAAGTGTTTGTGCGTTTTTCAAATTGCCGAGGTCATAAAGTGATAGATTCTCGAATGTCTCCGCTGCTGCCAGTTTGTAAAATTCCTGCCGGACGGCGATGGGTGCATACCGGGCGCCGATTCGCCCCTTGTTCCGTTTGACTCCCGTATCCTGCGTTATACCGAGGATGACGATCTCGCTTGTATCGTACTCTTTCTTTTTATGTTTTACGATATCGCCCATACGGATATCGTTCGGATCGTGGCGAGTATAGAATATATCTATGGGTAATCGGGTAGTGGCTTTAAATATGTTCATAGCATATCATCGATTGAATGGCCGATAGTTTGATTCTGAAAAAATAATATACGAAACCTAACATTATTTCGAAATTTTTATCAGTGTTGCTTAATACCCTTCCATTCCATTATCGTTGTTTATCAAATAATAATGTGAGAGGTTTTCGAATATGATTTTATTTGCCTGAAGTTGCATCCCTTCTGTTACCGTTGCTCCGTTTTTATCGGATAATATTTTTCCCGTTATTACATAATTTCCTTGAGTTGCGTTGCCGTGTCTTTATATCCTCTTTCGATCAGGTCGGGTATCTGATCGAGGTCAACTGCATTAAATGACGATAAATCGGGTGTAATCAAAAAATGCGCTTCCTCGGTTTGCAGTTTTGTTGCACTATGCTGTATGTAATCAAAAGTTTTCAGCAGTATTTCGATGATGTTTTCAGGTTTTCTGTGATCGTGCTTGGTGTTTAAATCAACACCGATGATGTATTCCGCTCCCATTTCTTCTGCTGTTGTTGTAGGAACGTTCTCGACAATACCGCCGTCGACAAGCATCTTATTATTTATTTCCACCGGATTAAAAATGCCCGGAATGCAGGTGCTTGCCATAACTGCTTCTGCAAGATTCCCTTCAGCGATGACTACTTTTTCTCCGTTCCCGATATCGGTTGCAATTACTGACAGAGGAATCTTTGCTTCATCGAAAGCGACATTACCGATAGTATCAATGATGATGTTCCCGATCGCATCATTTGAGAGTAAGCCGTATTTTGACAATGAGAGGCGGGAAATGTCAAGCCACTTGAGCTCCTGAGCAATGTCTTTTATTTCCTGCCATGATTTACCGAATGCAAAAAAAGCTCCTACCAGAGAACCGATGCTCGTTCCGGCAAGGTGGCTCACCGTAATTTCTAACTCATCAAGCGCTTTTAAAACCCCGATATGTGCTGCACCCAGAACGACCCCGCCGCCAAGCGCTAAACCTATTGTTTGGTCTTTATTTAATTTTACCATCGATTTTTATTCGAAAGTGGTGAGGTGTATAGGTACAGAGTTAAATCAATTACAAAAGCTCCAGATTCGACAATTCTTCAGTCGGTTTGTAGTCGTATTCCGGATACTCATAGAGAGGTATACGCGGTTCGGTCTCTCCGATCGAATATCCCCAAATACTTGCATATTCCGAAATATCTTCTCCCATCTCCTCAAGTTGACGTAGGTATCCGCTTATCGATCTCGACTCTATTATGATGATTTTTCCAAGCCGGTGAATAATCGGACTGTGTGTTCGATTCGGATCGTGTTCGAATTCCAGAATTCTCCGTCCATACCGGGTTATACCGACCACCCGGTAGGTGAGACTCTTCCCGACTCCCGGAAGATTCAACACGTTCCGGTCGGCTGCGAGGAACGGTATATCATACTTCTTCATCATGTTTTTAATTTTCTCCGGCGCCTCCTCGGGTGTCTCGTCGAATTTCCTGATTTCCTCCATACCTTTGTCGTTGAACATTCCGATCACTTTTTCTTCTACTTGCTCCTGTACAGCCCGTGCATTGGTGGCAAAGTTGAAGTGATTTTCACGGTATCCTTTTACGGTAAAGGTATAATACGGCAGCACTCCAACGTCACAGAGCACCTTACGTAATTTTGCCGTATGGCCGCGGCGTGAGGAAGCAGCGGTAAAAACGTGTTGATTGGTTATTATCCACCCGGCTGAAATCAAACGATCGATGCAAAGTTTTGATTCGGGTGTTATCTCCATTGGAGATTCATAATGTGTTTGAATGACAAACTGTTTGATACCGGCTTCCGAAGCGCACTTCTTGAAATCGGCAAGTATATCCGTAAGCTCCGGGGTGACTCGTTGCGGTAGATACGCAGGCAATCGTGTACCAAGACGCACACGCACAATTTCCGCCTTCTTTTCCCCTTCGGGAAGAGTTTCGTTGTTTTTCTTTTTCCTGATTGCCATCTCCAGCACGGCATCAAGTACTTTTTTTAACGACGAATCGGAGCTCATCAAAGCGTCGCCGCCGGTGATGAGAATATCGCGTAATTGTGTGTCGGTCTCCCAGTATTCCATAATTTTTTCAAGCTGCGCGTCCCACGATTCATTGGGTTGAAGCTTTTCAAGATTAAAGTTCAGGTTGCCGCGCTGGAAATCATACATTCGCTGGCAGGCTGCACAAAGACCTCCGCACGCCCTTCCGGTGGTGGCCGGTATCAGGATTGCCACCTCGGGATAGCGGCGATGGACATTGTGATGAGTGGGAAGAATCCAGCCGGCGGCATTCGGTTTACCCTGTTCAACCTTGTCCTCTTTTTCCCACGCGACGATATGACCGAACTCATCGATCAACTGTTGACTGTACACGACATAATAACGAATAGCCAGGTCGGCGCCGATGGCAAAATACGGAACCCGAACATGCAGCAGCGACAGGTAATACGGATTCACAAAGAACGGTATACCTCTGTTTTCCGCTTCGTAGAGAACTTTCATCGTATCCGGATCGAGCGAATTACCGAGAAGTTCATTGAGCAAACGGGGCGATCTCACCGCAAAGGAAAGATGAAATCGGTAATCCTCCCACCAGTCCAGCATCTTGAGATACTTTTGCTCGCGCGATATATTATGCGAAAAACTGTATTTGCTGCTGTTGATTTCTCCGCTGTCTATCTTATCGATAAGAATATTGATAATGCGGTCCCGGTTTTCTTCACGGAGTTTTATGATCCTCGGATCGAGACCGTCGGTGTACCTGTCCATCCATTCGAGGAGAGTTTCTTTTTCCGGTAGGCTTCGGGTATAAGAACCGGAAAATTGCCTGAAGAGATAGAGCATGTCCTCGAAAAAATATGGCTTGGCGCCGCCTGTACCATAATTTGTGGCAAGCCAGATAAGCTTGATGGGATTGCTGACGGCGATTTCTCCCCGGAGATTTAAATCCTCGTATTCGGATCCTGCATTGTCGATATAGTCGAGTAATCTGATTGCTGCATAATCCTGCCACGACAGTTTTTCGAACGCTTCTCTTCCCTGTACGTTTCGTTTATAATAAGCATACGCATCGGGACGCTCCTTTATGTATGCAAGAACCCAGTTCCTGACTCCGATGAGGGCTTCTGTCTCGTTTTGAGCATTACGCATTATCTCTTCGAGTTTCGGGTTTTCTGCCAGCAGTTTCTTAAGCAGCTTATGTGATTGTACCGTGATAGCAATATGGTCGAGTTTTTGATTTTCAGTCATAGTGTTGGGTTATTTTCATTGTCGGTCCAAAACAAATGTCGTTTAATGTTATAATAATGCATTTTTCCGGTTAAAGTGCAAGTAGATTAATGTTTTTAATTATCGTATATTCTAAAATATTTTAATTCAGATCGTATCGATTGATACACTGTTCACAGATACACTAACGGATTTAAGAACAATTAATCTTATGTTGGAATCGGAACAAAATAAAAACAAAAAGTGGCACAGCACGGAAGTTGAGTCCGTTCTGGATAAACTCAAAACATCGGCAGATGACGGACTTACGGAAGAGGAAGTACAAAAACGGTTGGAAGAATACGGGGAGAACAAGATACCCGAGAAGAAAAAACGCAGTGCATTGATGCATTTTCTGCTTCACTTTCATAATGTGTTGATCTATGTCTTGATTGCCGCTGCCGGTGTTACCGCCTTGATGGAACACTGGATTGATACCTTTGTTATCCTTGCCGTGGTTATTTTAAACGCGACAATCGGTTATATACAGGAGGGGAAAGCCGAAAAAGCGCTGGAGGGGATACGGAAAATGCTTTCTCTTGAAGCGTTGGTGCTAAGAAGCGGAAAGAAGCAAAAGATTGAAGCCGAACAACTCGTTCCGGGCGATATAGTTCACTTGCGTTCGGGCGATAAAATACCTGCCGATGTTCGTATTATAAAGGCAAAAAACCTGCGGGTTGAAGAATCGCCGCTGACCGGCGAATCGACCGACGTCAGCAAAACCCCCGATCCGGTTGAAGAGAAAGCCGTCATCGGAGACCGGAAGAGCATGGCGTTTTCGGGCACCATGGTTACCTACGGAACGGCAACGGGCGTCGTGGTGACGACGGGTATCAATACCGAGATCGGTAAAATAACCGAGATGATTTCCGGGGTCGAAGAGATCACAACACCATTACTTCAAAAAATAGACAAATTCGCGCTGAAGTTATCGCTCTTCATTTTAATTTTCGCCGGTGCTTTTTTTGCGTTCGGTTATTTCTTCAGAGACTATGAACTTGTTGAATTATTCCTCGCCACGATCGGCGTTATCGTCGCATCCATTCCCGAGGGATTGCCTGCAATTATGACCATCACGCTGGCTATCGGTGTGCAGCGTATGGCGCGACGAAATGCGATCATCCGCCGGCTCCCATCGGTCGAAACGCTCGGTTCGGTGAGTGTAATATGTTCCGATAAAACAGGCACGCTCACCCGAAATGAAATGACAGCCAAGACAGTACTTACTGCCGGCGATGAGTATGAAGTCGAAGGTTCAGGATATAAACCGGAAGGAAAGATCAAAAAAGATGATACGGAAGTTGCTGTTGGCGATGAACCGGTGCTCGAAAGATTGATGCAATGTATCCGTGCATGCAACGACGCTTCCCTTGAAAAGAAAGACGACGGCGAATGGAAACTGGAAGGTACGGCGACGGAAGGTTCGTTAATAACCCTATCGTACAAAGCGGGTTTAGAGGATTTCAAACCGGAGCGGAAAGACGATATCCCGTTCGAGTCGGAACACAAGTACATGGCAACACTTAATGAAATCGATGGAAAGCGTTTTGTGTTCCTGAAGGGAGCGCCCGAAACCCTGTTAGAAAAGTGCAGCAAACAGGCGACGGCTGATGGCGATAAAGATATCGATCCGGATTTCTGGAAAGAACAAATGGAAGCTATAGCAGGGCGGGGTCAACGACTTATTGCCGCTGCATATCGTGAGGGAGAAGATTCGACGGATTCAATTGATCATGAAGAAGTCGAAAAGGATATGGTGCTTCTGGGACTTATCGGTATCATCGATCCGCCCCGCGACGAGGTTTATGATGCTATTGAGGAGTGTAAAGAAGCCGGCATCCGCGTCATCATGATAACGGGCGATCACGCCATTACCGCAAAGGCAATAGCGAAAGACCTCGGGATTGACGATGGAGAAAAAGCAATTACCGGGGCAGAACTTGAGGAGATGGACGATGGGAAGCTTTCCGAAGCTGCAATGAAATATAATGTGTTTGCACGCACCAGTCCCGAACATAAGCTGCGCCTCGTGAAAGCGCTCCAGGAAAATAATAAATTGTGTGCGATGACCGGCGACGGTGTAAACGATGCGCCTGCATTAAAGCGGGCTAACATAGGTATTGCGATGGGGATCAAAGGGACCGAGGTATCCAAAGATGCTGCGGAGATGGTGCTGGCAGATGATAACTTTGCCACGATAGTTAATGCCGTTGAAGAGGGGCGTACAGTGTATGATAACATTCGAAAGACGATCCTCTTTATTCTTCCAACCAACGGTGCGGAGGCGCTTGTGCTGGTCGCGGCGATCATTATGGGGATCACGATGCCGATAACGCCCGCGCAGATACTCTGGGTGAATATGGTCACGGCGGTTACGCTTGCACTTTCGCTCGCATTCGAGCCGATGGAGAAGCGCGTGATGGAGTTGCCCCCGCGCGATCCGGATGAACCCATCCTTGGAAAATATTTTTTATGGCGAATATTCTATGTGTCGGGTTTAATCGGCGGATTCACCCTTTTGCTGTACAGGATTATGCGCACCGGCGGCATCGATCTCGATACCGCGCGAACCATCGCGGTCAATACGATCGTTGCCGGTCAGGTATTTTATCTTCTCAATTGCCGGAAATTTCATGAGACGATCTTTACCCGTAAGTTTTTCGGTAATGCGTATGTGTTTATCGCGATCGGTGCATTGATCATATTGCAATTGATATTTACGTATGCCCCGTTTATGAACACGTTATTCGGTACTTCACCGATTGCAGGTGTGAACTGGATATATGTAGTTGCAGCGGGTCTTATTGTATTGGTCGTTGTAGAAATAGAAAAGCTGGCAGCGCGAAATCTTTCATCGACGAGTTAAAATTGGATATACGAAACCAAAAAATGGTCGATCGATTTTGTAATTATGAATCGTTCATCGCCATTTTGTGCGAAGGTAAACAAAGTAAAAAACAAGGACAATTAAAATTCCCCCGCCCACAATATTGCCAAAGGCGACTATTACTAAGTTTATTATTGTTTTTGATAGTGTAATATCCGCGCCGATTTCGATCATCTCCATGCCCGGGGAAATTATTAGCGCCAGAAACATAGGAAACAAATTGCCGGTAAAGTGTTGAAATCCAATCGCGGGTACGGCGGATAATGGTAATATTAATCCGAGTATTTTATCTGTGACGGAGCGTCCCGCCAGTGAAATCCACGCCCCGGAGCAGATCAGGAAATTTCCAAAAACTCCCTGAAAAAAGGTTTGGGTTGGCGTTAAATATAGTTTATCGGAACTTTCCCGGATTACTTTTTCGGCAAGTGCGCCGTCATAGGCGTTAATCTGACCGGAGAGTATAAACATAAAGACTACAAACAATGCTCCAACGACATTGGCTATCAGAACCAGATTCCAGTTGCGTATCAATTCCCAGAGCGAAACTTTTCTTGAGGCGAAACTCATCATTGCAAGGTTGTTCGTGGTAAACACCTCTGCGCCTGCCAGGAATGCAATAATATAACCCATGGCGTAGAAAATAGGACCGAGAATTACCGGAGCGCCGCCATTTGCAGCCGGATGAGCTAAGGTAACCAGATGATACATTACTCCGAGGGATATGAAGCTGCCGCCAAGAATTCCCAGCATCAATGTGACTATAGGAGGGAATCTGATCTTTTTAACTCCGACCTGCTCTACACGTTTGGCTACTTCCTCGGGTGAATAGGCGTCAAAGTCAAAAATAGGTAACTTTCGTTTCTTCCGGATGTTTTGAATATTCTTTTTCATATACTTTTTATTGAACCCGATTTAATATGTATATCCCGCTGCGGGAACGGAATCTCGATATTCCGTTCCCTGAATTTTTTGTCTATGGAAAAATTGAGGGAACTGATAAGTTTTCCTTTTTTATGAATGAGTGTCATCGTCCATGCACGCAACTCAAACATTAACCCGCTGTCCCCGAACTCCAGAAAACGCACTGCCGGTTCCGGATTGTTCAGTACATCCGGGTTTTCTTTTGCTACCTCGAGCAATGTTTTTTCAACGAGCCGTGTATCGCTTCCGTACGCAACGCTGACCGGAATGCGAAATCGTACCGTTCGCTCGTTATGACTCCAGTTCACAACATTCTCGATGATGAATTTCGAATTCGGTACGATAACCGATATATTGTCGTTTGTTAAAACCGTTGTACTCCGTCCGCCGATCTTTACGACGTCGCCCTCGATAGCCCCCACTTCGATACGGTCGCCGATTTTAATCGGGCGCTCGAGAAGAATGATTAATCCGCTGATAAAATTGTTGACGATATTCTGGAGTCCGAAACCGACGCCGATTCCCAATGCGCCGACGAGAACGTTCAGCGTTGTGAGATCGATACCGGCGGTCTGCAAAAGAATAACGAGTCCGATGAGAATAATGACATATGTCGTTATGGTTGTAATTGCATGCTGGATGCCGATGTCAAGGCCTGTTCTTTGCAATAAGCGTCCCAACAGGTATTTACGAACGAATCGGGTCGCAATCAATAAAAGAGTAATAAAAACAATTACCCATATAATGGAAATAATTGTTACTTCAGCATCCCCGAATGTAAATAACGGAGAATGTAAAATACGAACCATATCGACAAAAAAAGATTTTAAAGTGTCCATATAAAATATTTCATCTTATTGTGTGTTTGCTTTCTCAAGGATTGGATTCACGCAATCGATCCAACATCCTTATAACCGGTTTAGCTGAAAGCCCATGAATAGTAACTGAGACGACGACGATTAGAATAACTAACGACCATATCTCCTGTGCCCGGGGAAAGTGTGCATGATATACTGCGTATGCCAGATAGTATATCGATCCGATTCCGCGGATCCCGAAAAATGCCACCGCCCAGCGTTTCGGACGTGGTAAAGAACATTTGTATAATCCGATGAGACCGGTCGCAGGTCGAACTAAAAATACAATGACAATTGCCACAATTATCATCGGCAACGTAATTGAAGCGAGTATACCGGATGCCAGATAGA
>PWYR01000066.1 GCA_003567775.1 Ignavibacteriales bacterium
GTATTGAATTCGTTGCTCTGCAAACCGTCGTTGATATCATAATTTTTAAACGATTCGGTCTTTCGATCAAACCGGGACAAACCTCTGTTTGTACTTAACCATAAATGACCGGATTCATCCGGTAAGACACCGTAGACAACGTTATTGGGTAAACCGTCATTTTCGGTAAACGCTCTAAATTGTCCGCTTTCAATATCGAATCTATTCAATCCGCCGCCGGCAGTACCTAACCATAAGATGGTCTCCGGCCCATCGGGGTCCGGGCAAATAGACCTGACACTATTATTGCTTAAACTGGCTGGCTGTCCCGGATTATTGCGGTATTCCTTAATTATTCCGGCAACAGGATCAAATAACAGAAGACCATCATCCGTACCCAACCAGAACCTGCCCGTTGCCTCCTGAAATATTTGCGGTCGAATCAATCCGCTTGTAGTTCTCAGGCTATACTGAAAAGATCGAAAACGACCGGTGTTCACATCTTCAAGTTTACTGAAGTAATTTCTGGTGGTAATCCAGATACTGCCTTCGTTATCCTCATACACTCCGAATACTTCTTTCTGAGGCAATCCGGTAGAATTGGAACTATCGTATTTGTATTGATATATTCTTCCCGTCCGGTATTCACGGCGAAATAGTCCCTGAAACGTAGCGAAATACTGATCGCCGCTCTTCCGCGATTGAATCATTGCCCAGGAACCCGTATTGCCGAAGTCATCCGGACGGTCGGAGGTGGTTTCAAAACTTGTAAGGTCACCCGTCTTGCGATCCCAACGGTATAATACATCGGTGCTAACCCACACAAAGTCATCGGTATCTTCGAGAATCGAGCGTATACTGAAACCGGCTATTCTCGATGTAATATCTGCCGGACGCCGTAATGTTTGGAACCGATGAGCTTTCGGATCAAGTACATTGACGCCATACCCCGGTGTACCAAACCATAAAATACCCGCCCTATCCCGGTGTATGCTCGATACACCATTGAAACTAATGCTCTGTAAATTAAATGGATCATGTCTGAAATAGGTGTACGACTGTCTATCGATATCAAACCGCATTAATACGCCGGGCGTTGCCAGCCAGAGACGGCCGGACTCATCGTCTGTGATTTCAGATATTCTTCCCCATCCGTAGCGAAAGATTTCATATTCGTGGGGAAAATGTGTGTAGCTGCCATCGAGCTTATTAAATCGCGTGAGACCGCTCATCGAACCCAACCACAATACCCCATCAGCATCTTCATGAATTGCCGTCACACTGCTGTCCTGATGTGTGACCGGAGCATCGGGATGTTTTACGTAAATGATATACTGTTTAAAATATCCTCCGTGATTTTCATCGAGCAACTTATCAAGTCGTTTTTGAGTCCCTACCCATAGATCACCGTTCGAATCGATGTGCAGATCATTTACTTCATTATCGCTTAAACTACCCGGTATATCAGGTTGATGTAAAAAATAAGTGATACCCCATTGTGGCCTGTTTTCCCGAACATCATGTGTCAGTTTGAACAATCCGTTGCCTGCAGTTCCGATCCACACATTGCCGCTTGCATCCTCTGCAATTGCGGTAATCCCATAAGATATTTCATTGGCGGCGTTACGAGTTATATGAGTAAAGCGTTCAAAGGCTTCGGTTTCACGGTTATAACGATTAAGCCCCCCATCGACTGTACCGATCCAGATAAAGCCGCGACTATCTTCATATAAAGCGGTTATGTGATTAGCAGAAAGAGAGGTCGTATCAAAGGGATCGTAGCGAAACACCGTGAATGTATAACCATCATAACGATTTAAGCCATCTTTCGTACCAATCCACATAAAACCTTTTCGGTCCTGCAATATTGCGAAGACTGCATTTTGAGACAATCCGTCATCAACGGTGAGGTGCCTGAAACGTGGTTGATCGATTTGGGTGTGGATATGAACAGGCGTTATGAGAATAACGAATAAATGAATAAGGAAACTATATAGTCCAATGCGTTTTATCAAGGTATTAATATTACAAAGTAACTAATGATAAAATACTGAAACTTAAAAAACATATTTTTCAAGATGAACATTATATGTGCCCTTCGATAGAGACACGGTTTTTCTCCCGATCTACTATTGATTTCACGTGATTTAAAATTTGTTGGAAACGTGGTTCGTTATGGACCGATTCGAATGATGGATCAACCATTGCATACCGATAATGACGCCAGCCGTAAACAATCGCACGTTCCAGATATTCAAACGCTTTTTCTTTATCGCCAAGCATTGCATATGAGGAAGCAAGTTGATACGGAAAGATAAAATGCTCATTCCCTGAATCGATTTCGTTTTGTGCTTCTGAAATTCTCTTTTGAATATGGGTTTCAAAATTTACACGATCTCCTCTCTTCAAATAGATGTACGTTATTCCAGGAGATGAAAATTTCATTGTACCTAATCCAATAATCCCCGAATATGGATTACCTGTTCTATTATAATATATATACGCTTCGTCATTTTTATTTTCCAAGATATGTATATATGCCATCAGGTTATTAAATGACTCATTAGTAGGATCCAGTTGAAGCAAAAATTCACTCTCGTTTTGTGCAAGCGCTATCTGGTTAGATAATATAAGAGCTATCGCCAATGTTATACGAGGACTATCGAAATCTGGCATATAGTGAAGAGATTGTTGAAAATTTCGCCTGGCTTGTTCCAGATCATCCATGTAGAGATATATTATACCAATACCATAATAGGGCCATGGATCCGATGGAGAACGTAATTTAGATGAGTGCCCAATCCATTCTGCGGCGTTCTTAAAATCTCCTTGTACAAGAAAGGATATACCGGTATTAAA
Organism: Ignavibacteriales bacterium; assembly: GCA_003567775.1. Taxonomy (GTDB): domain Bacteria; phylum Bacteroidota; class Ignavibacteria; order T3Sed10-11; family T3Sed10-11; genus T3Sed10-11. Next base: position 2,839 of record PWYR01000066.1, read on the forward strand.
ATGAGCAAGATCGTGGTTGGGATTTAATTTCACCGCTATTAAGTTTTCCTCAATTGCTTTTTTAAATTTTCCGCTTGCTATATACACAAGACCTAGCGCTTTGTATCCTTCAGCAGCGGTTGGATCAAGACGAATTGCCTTAGTACCAGCAGCAATTGCCGAATCAAGCCATTCGGATTCATAATTGAACCGGAGCACCCGTTGACCGTAGGCATCTGTCAACCCGGCATAGGAGAGGGCAAACTCGGGATCGACTTCAATTGCTCTTTTGAAAAATTCTATCGCGCTTTCGTTGTGCTCCCGACGGTATCGGGAATAATACTCCCGGCCGCGAAGATAATAATCGTATGCTTCAAGGTTTTTGGTGGGTTGCCGTTCTATATAGCTTCTTTCTTCCGCTGAGAGAGTAATTTGCAGTGCGGATGCGATTTGAGTAGCGACATCGCTTTGTATAGAAAAAATGTCCTCAATTGTTCTATCGTATGTTTCACCCCATAGTGATTCGTTGGTCCGCAAATCGATCAATTGGCTGTTTATTCTAACTTGATCGCCAACCCGACGGACACTCCCCTCTAAAATTGTATTTACACCAAGCTCTTCGCCAATTTCGTCGATTCTTTTCTGACTCCCTTTGTATCTCATCATAGAACTTCGGGACAATACCCGGAGGTTACCGATCTTCGAAAGCTGAATGATTAAATCCTCAGTAATCCCATCCACAAAATATTCGTTCTCGGGATCCGGACTGAGGTTTTCAAAGGGTAATACCGCTACAGATATACGTTCCTGGAACGTCGAGGTAACCGGTTGATCTGAACGTGTCGAGAATAAAAAATAAACAGCAATAGCTATAATTACTACCAAAATTGCCGACATAGCAATAGAGATATTTTTATTTTTGGAGGATTGTTTAAATCCCACCCCTTTTGTATTTCTATGGTGTGTCACCGGGTCGGGTAAAACTGTAGGTATACTATGCCTTGATGATTTCCTTTTAAATCGAAACAATTCGGTCACAACATCATTCATCGATTGATATCGCTCATTTTTATCTTTTTCAAGAGTTCGCTCTATTATATGTACGATGTCGGGCGAGATATCGCGAAGATATGAGGTGATTGGCTGCGGTTCTTCATTTACTATCGAATACATTATCGAAGCTTCATGCTCGCCGCGAAAAGGTTTCTGACCAGTGAGCATTTCATAAAACACAATACCAAAAGAGAATATATCCGAACGATGATCGATTTCGGTCGCCTGTATCTGTTCCGGCGACATATAGGCAAGTGTTCCGACCGTGCTTTGAGACTTTGTTAGATTCTCCATACCCTTAAGTTTTGCAAGACCGAAGTCCATTACTTTGATGCGGTTCTTCGCATCAACCATGATATTCTCGGGTTTTATGTCGCGATGGATGATGCCTTTCTCGTGTGCTTCGGCGAGGGCTTCGGCGATTTGGAGGGCGTAATCGATGACGGTTGTCAGTTCTCGGTTGTCAGTTGCCGGTACTGCTGACCTCTGGCGAAGGGACTCTCCATCAACATATTCCATAGAAATGAACTGTGTATCTTCGTGTTCTTCAACGGAATATACCGTGCAGATGTGCGGATGGTTCAGCGCCGCGGCGGCTTTGGCTTCGCGAATGAAGCGTTGTTTGTCTTCTTCGGCGGTAGTTAGATGTGGGGGCAAAAACTTTAATGCAACGGTGCGGTCGAGTTTGGTGTCACGGGCTTTGTATACTACTCCCATACCACCTTCACCCAACTTCTCCTCGATTCGATAATGTGATACAGTTTGTCCGATCATATCGACACCTCCCACTTCCGCTTTCCTGCCCCACAACCAGCGGAGGCTTCAGCGGGATCCGCAAAATGGCAGCCGCTCACAAAAAGCATTAGCGGGCCATTTTGGGACATCCCACCTTCACCGAGTTTTCCAAGTATTTTATAATGACCGATTTTTTCGCCTGTCATTGGCAATAACTCCTTACATCATGCACTCTTATAGATATTTACGGAAAGCTCTCAGTACGGTTCATACCGTAATTATGTCTATAATACGGTAAGTTTCCAATTAATGCAATAACAGGAGAAATCATCGATCTTATTCTCTACGGCCTGTTTTCCTCTAATGTCAATGCTGTGGTTGCAGTATTGAAGCTCATAATTGCCATATGATATTATCGGGCTTGATGTCGCGGTGGACGATCCCTTTCTCGTGCGCCTCGGCGAGGGCTTCTGCGATCTGGAGGGTGTAATCGATAGCGGTTTCAGGTTTCAGGTTCCAGGTTGACGCGTTTCTGATTTCCGATTTCCTATTTCAAATTTATCACGCAGCGTAACACCATCAACATATTCCATCACGATGAATTGATTACCATCGTGTTCATCTACATTATATATAGTACAGATGTTCGGGTGGTTCAGCGCCGCGGCAGCTTTTGCCTCGCGGATGAAGCGTTGTTTGTCTTCTTCGGATGCAGTCAGATGCTGAGGGAGAAACTTCAACGCAACGGTGCGGTCGAGTTTGGTGTCGTGAGCTTTATAGACAACGCCCATACCGCCCTCACCCAGTTTTTCAGAAATCTTGTAATGAGATATCGTTTGTCCGATCATGTTCCTTTTTCCGGGAAATTCAATTTTTCAAGCAATTTCTGAAAATCAGGTTCGTTATGTAACGGCTGAAAATACTGATCTTGTTTTAAAGCGATTAACCATGGATCTTTTGCAGCATACGCAATTTCAAGCCATCGTAATGCCTCATCGTATTCCCCTAAAGCGATGTAAATTCTGGCAAGCATGATTCCCGATAGGTTACCCTTTACTTCGCCATGGAGTAATTAAGATAACAACACTTTTGCATCATCAATTTTTCCCGCGAACGCGTACATCTGCGCCATCACGGATTTATGCCATGCGATATCACCGACCTCGCGTACACGTTCGAGAGCCAACAAAGCTTCGTCCGTCTTTCCAGATAAATGATATGCATTTGCTAAATATAAATAGGCGGCATAATTCTTCGGATCGTCCCTGATGACGATATTTAAATGTGCAATGGCTTCATGATACTTGCCGGCCAAAACGTATGCGAGTCCTAAATTTGCCTGAACCCTCGGTGTTAGTGGATCCAGTTCAATGGAACGGAGATATTGTCGGAACCCTCTATCGTGCCAGCCCATAAACATCGAGAAAAAAGCATCCTTGTATATGGCGTTTGCATTTCCGGGGTTAAGTTCGATGGCACGTCGTAAAGCTTTTTCCCCTCCAATCCAATCCTGATCGGACCAGAATAATGTTGATGCAAGTGCGGAGTAAGCTTCGGAGGATTCAGGATCGAGTGCAAGCGCGCGTTCGATATACGTTTTCGCTTTTGGAAATGCCTCGTTCTGCGGAATTAATTGATTGCTTCCGAGTATCATATATGTATCACCCAATCCGGCATACGCGGCTGCAAATGCCGGATCTAAATCGATCGCTTGCTGAAAATAGTCAAGAGCACGTTGTAATCCCTCCTCGGTCCGATTGTTCCCATGGTACCGACCTTTAAGATATGCGCTATACGCTTCGGGCACCTCCGTGGGGCGTTCATCGAGCCGCTTACGTTCTCTGGAAGAAATATTCGCTTTTAGTGTGGTTGCAATCTCCATTGCAATTGCCCGCTGGATCTCAAACATATCGGTAAAATTTCGCTCGTATGACTCTCCCCAGAGCGTTTGATCTCTGTGCGGATCGACAAGTTGAACCGCAACCCGGATGACATTTCCTACCCGACGGACGCTCCCTTCAAGTATAGTCGTCACATTTAAATCCCGCGCAATTTGACGTCTATCCCTATTATCATTTTGATACCGAACTACCGAGCTTCTCGCTATGACACGAAGGTTACTCAAGCCGGACAGTTGAATGATTATATCCTCATGAACTCCGTCGGCAAAATATTCATCGTTGGGATCGGGACTTAAATTCTCAAACGGTAAAACCGCAATCGACCGTTCGATTCCCGGGGACACAACTCTTTGGCTAAGAAAATAATACACACCAAAGAGAACTAATATAAACACGGGAATCACGTACAATAAAAACTTTGATCGTTGCCTAGAAATCATATTTACCCGGTCTTTGGGAACTGATCGGGCTACATTATCAACTCCGGGTATCGAAATATTCGACCGTACTCCGGATAACATTTCCCTCTCTGCTTTTTTAAAATCGACAATAATCTCATCAACATGTTGATGTCTGTACAGAGGATCCTTTTCAAGACATTTTTGAATGATTCTCTCTACATTCATCGGCACACCGCTCCGTAATCCCGTCACCGGTTCAGGGTCCTCATTTATAATAGAGTAAACCAACGCCGTTTCATACTCGCTCTTAAATGGCCTCTGCCCCGTTATCATTTCATAGATTACAATACCAAGCGACCATATATCCGTCCGGTGATCGACTTTACTCCCTTGTGCCTGTTCCGGCGACATGTACGGGACCGTGCCGAGTGTCTTGCCTGATTTTGTGAGCAGAGAACGTTCTGCAAATCTTGCTAACCCAAAGTCGATGATCTTAATCTGATCGTCATTTGTAATAAAAATGTTTGCCGGTTTGAGGTCGCGGTGGACGATGCCTTTTTCGTGGGCTTTCTGTAACCCCGAAGAAATCTGGATGGCATAGTTTACAACATCTTTTAACGGAAGCGGACCTTGTTCTATTTTTTCTTTTAACGACATACCTTCGTAGTATGCCATGACGATGAAGAGATTACCGTCATCTGTTTCTTCGATAGAATGGATGGTACAGATATTCGAATGATCAAGCGTAGAAGCCGACTGTGCTTCATTAATAAATCGTTTTTTCTCCGTTCCATCGGCGCCTATATGAGAGGGCAGAAATTTCAATGCAACAGTGCGATTGAGTTTGGTGTCGCGGGCTTTATACACGACACCCATGCCGCCTTCGCCGAGCTTACTAAGAATCTCATAATGTAAAACAGACTGACCGATCATACCTTCTCTTCGAATTCCTGTAATAACTGTTGAAACTCAGAAGTATTCCGTATAACATCCCATGCCGGGTCTATCCTCATCCGGTGTACAGATTGATACCCCGGAGCGGAGAGTACGTCCCGAAGTATCTCTGTGGCTTTATCGGGTTTTTGCAATTTCGCGTATATTAAGGCGACGTCTGCTTTTAGGGCGGTAGCGTCGAGAGCGTCATCTAATTGCGTGACCAATTCGAATGCTATTTCACCTTGCTCAAGAGCTTGTTGTTTTTTTCCTAAACCCGCGAACGTTCTCCCCAGACTAATTCTATATCTCGGATCGTCGAGATACGTCAAAGGAAAGTTGGTATATTCTTCGAGCGCCTTTTCGTAATGCAGCCGTGCTTGTTCATGATTACCCAAATGGTCATTCGCTAAACCGATGATAAAGGAGGGTAAATAAAGATACAACTGACCCCGATACATATCCCGTGGAACATCATGTACCGCTTGAATCATACCCTCAAAATCGCCTATAATATATTGCATTCGAAGCCAGTCACCGACGCTATCTCTTTTAAGATGTGAATAATCTTGAAGGAACGAACGCGTGGACTCAGTATCGCCTTTCCACAAAATATCATTCAACGAAAGAAAAATTCTTAGAACAATAAGATCCGGTGCAAATGAAATTGCCTTTTCAAATATTGATCTTGCTTCTTCATATCTGCCAATCGCCATATAGGATTGACCGTTACTAAACAACAAAGAGAGATTCCGTGGATCGAGAGAAACTGCTCTATTAAGACTTACTATAGCATCCTCAAATCTCCCGAGCCGGCGTTCTACGAATCCTATTGCACTGATAATATCGGCATTATTCGGTTGATGCCTGCGTGCAATATTAAAATGTTCAAGCGCGTTATCATAGTCGCGGTGCCCGTAGTAATAATAATACCCCCTGGCAATATGTGCTTCGGGTAGATCAGGATGCAATTGAAATGCCCGCTCTGCATTCTCTAATGATGCCGTAAGTATATGCGGAGAAGCAGCTAATCCAAACCACCTCATATAACTGTACGTCAATGAGAGCAATGCATACGCATGTGCGAATTCAGGATCGTATTCTATCGCCCGTTGCAACAGAGTTTCTGCGTGTCTAAAGTCATCCAGTTGAAAACCTGGTTTTCTAAAGTATTCTCTTGCACGGAGATAATACTCGTATGCTTCGGTAACACTTGTTGGTTTTACATCGAGTTGTCTTATTTCCATTTCGGTAAGACGCGCTTCGAGTGCATTTGCAATCTCTATTGCAATCTCACTTTGTATTGCAAAAATATCCGTTAAATCACGGTCGAATGAATCGGCCCAGAGCGTACGATTTGTATGTACATCGGTAAGCGTTACCGCAACCCGTACACGATTGGCAACCCGACGAACACTTCCCTCAAGAATCGATTGAACACCGAGTTCGCTGCTGATTGTTTTTATATTACGTTCACCTGCCGGATACCCCATCACGGAACTCCGCGCAATAACCTGCAGATCACCGATACGGGATAGCTGGATTATAATGTCTTCATGAATTCCCGCTGTAAAATATGCATCATCGGGATCGGGACTCAGATTTTCCAGGGGGAGCACTGCTACGGAACGCGTCAATTCTGTAATAGTATCTTTTCCCGAAATGAAATACAACACCCCTATAAGAATCGCAAGTAAAACCGGAATCCCGTATACCATTGGTTTCATTTTTTTAAGATGCGGTACTGTATCAGCGTGATGATCTTCTTTTGTTATGGTGGGTGAGGACACCTTCGATTGGATACCCGAGGCGATAGTTTTTTCCACTTTCTTTAAGTCGACTATCGAGTCGCCGGTATTTTGATACCTTTCCGATGGATCTTTCTCGAGACATTTCTGCACTATCCGCTCAAGTTCCATCGGTACACCGCTTCGTAAGCCCGTTACCGGGTCCGGATCTTCATTTATAATAGAGTATACAAGCGCTGTCTCATACTCGCTTTTAAATGGACGTTGTCCCGTTATCATTTCATAGATGACCACTCCCAATGACCAGATATCGGTCCGGTGATCGACTTTTGCTCCCTGTGCCTGTTCCGGAGACATATACGGGGCAGTGCCGAGTGTGGTTCCCGTTTTAGTAAGCATTGTTTGCACCGTAGCTTTTGCAAGCCCGAAATCGATAATCTTCACCTGTTCATCGGTCGTGATAAAAATATTTGCCGGCTTAAGATCCCGATGGACAATGCCCCTCTCATGCGCTTTCCTTAATCCTTCCGAAATCTGAATAGCATATTTTGTTATGTCAATGAGCGGAAGAGGGCCTTGCTTGATTTTTTCATGAAGCGACATTCCTTCATAGTGCGCCATCACGATGAAGATCTGTTTGTCATCCGTCTCTTCTATCGAATGAATATTACATATATTATTGTGATCGAGAGCGGATGCGGCTTTCGCTTCGTTTATAAAGCGCTGCTTCTCATCAGCATTGACACCAACATGTTGAGGCAGAAATTTCAGTGCGACGGTGCGGTCGAGCTTGGTGTCGCGGGCTTTATA
>PWYR01000089.1 GCA_003567775.1 Ignavibacteriales bacterium
ATCGCATCCTCCCCAAAACATCATACTAACAACGATAATACCGACTATACAAAAACTAAAGCGATTCATTGTGTATTCCTTCAAATTGTAAATGTTTAGATTCCCAGACCGATGCCTGCACTAATGACAGTGACGTTACCCACACTTATATCGGCATGAAGAAATATTACGCGGAGTGAGAGAGCAACGCCGGCTGTAGTTCTGAATTTATTTTCGGTTTTGAAGTTAATCGATACGTTACGATCCGAGGCACTGCCTGTCGGAAGCGGACCGGTGTATGTATACGATAAATTCACATCCGTCGTTTCGTACTGCAATCCACCGTAGAGCGTCAACAGAAAAAACGTTTTACTCACCTGTGCTGCAAACGCGGTTGCTTTCGTATCAAGGTATTCGCCGACGGATAGTGTTTGATAAAAACCGCCTACAGCAACGTCGACCGGAAAGAATGGAAAATATTGGCTGATGCTGTGACGAACGCCAATGCCGAACAAATTTATCTCGGGATATTCCTCAAACGCCGGAATCGGAAGGTAGCGAATAGTCGCCTGTGTTCCTAAAAAATCTCCTATTGTTAGCTGTGGCACGGCAAATGGAATTATGCGGGTATCGATCTGACCGTTTTGAAACCTATACCTGGCGCCTGCCGGAATAGAAACAATCGCGCCCTCGCCGCCGAATACTGTTGCCGTTTCTATCGGTTCCTGCGGATACGGCTCGGGCGGCGTCGCCAGATATGTTTTCTCGGCATCACCGATCAGCGTTCCCATACCGACTACCTGCAATCTGAAAGTAAGTCCCGCCTTTCTTATACGCGCCGAGCCGGGAAATCCCGAATTTAAATTTGCGCCGAAACCGTCGAGCAGCGGTTGAATATACCCTTGCACGTTATCGGAAGAGAGCTGCTCAATGGCATCGTCGATCGGGTTTTGACTTTTCGACGGAATTGTCAGGATAACGAATAGAACAATAATAATACCGCCGCTAAAAATTCGATCATGTCTTTTCATAGGTGCTCCTGTCTGTATACCCGGAGGTTTAAATTAACATGGTAAAAATTTATATGCAAGTGATGCAGATTATGTAATCAATTTAAATGACTCCAAACTGCCGGGCTACGTTGATCAGAAACCGAACATTTTCACCGATGATTGAGCAAAGTCAACAATGTGTTTGAAATAGATGCCAAACAAAAGCGTCGGAATTAAAAGTGCAAATACAAGTAATTTTGAGCTAAAGCTAAATGTAACCGGTGTCGTGTCGCCCTGCGGCTCTACAAGGAACATATTCCTGAAAATACGGACATAGTAAAAAAGCGAGACAACCGTATTGATCGCTGCTATCAGAACAAGACCGTACCAACCTGCGCTTATCACTGCAGCAAATAGATAAAATTTTGCAATAAAACCGGCTGTCGGCGGGATACCCGTAAGCGAAATCAGAAACACAGCCATTGCAACGCAAACAAGCGGCGCACGATAACCGAGTCCTTTGTAATCTTCGATATCTTCGGTATTGAGTTTATTCGATATAAGCATTGCGATATAAAATGCACCGAAGTTCATAAACAGATACATTACAAAATAAAGCATTATCGATGCAATGCCCTGATCCGTCAACACGACCAATCCCATAAGAATGTATCCGGCATGGGCAATACTTGAGTAGGCAAGCAGGCGCTTAATATTGTTCTGCCAGATTGCAACAAGATTTCCGAGCGTCATGGTAAGCACTGCCATCACGGCAAGAATAATGTTCCACTGAAAACCCGCAATGATATCCCAGACGCCGGCAGCGGTGAGTAATTCGGCATCGATGAATGAAACTTTAAAGAAACGGATCATCATTGCAAAACCGGCAGCTTTGGATGCAACGGCAAGAAAAGCAGTAATTGTGATCGGGGCGCCTTCGTATACGTCAGGCGACCAGAAATGGAACGGCGCCACGGTCACCTTATAACCGAATCCTGCAATAATCAGAATACCCGCTGTTAGCAGCGCCAACGGACTGAAATCCCCCGTCTGCAATGCTGCATTAATTCCGTAGACATCGGTTGCCCCGGTAATTCCATAGAGAATAGAGACGCCGTAAATTAACATACCCGACGATATCGCGCCGTACAATACATACTTCAACGATGCTTCCGCCGAGTCCCGTGCGCGCTTTGTATAACCTGCGAGGATGTATGATGCGACGCTGGTCAACTCCAGTGCAAGATACATTAACAATAAATTGGTTGCGCCTGCCATAATAAACATACCGAGCATCATTGCAGTAATAAGCATATAATACTCGCCGATCCGTTTTTTGTTCGCGTCAAGTTCACGGCACTTTATAGAGAAGAAGACGATAAAGAAACCGCTGAGAAGCAACACTACTTTAAAAAATATCGCGAACGGATCGACAGCAACCATATCGCTGAAGATGGATTCATTGAATCCCACCTGGCGAAAGACGAATATCGTTGTTACAACAAGTCCCGCGATCACAACATACGCGACGTTATGATTCCGTTCCTTGAGAATCAAATCGGCAATGATCGCAACGCAGAGCGTCACGGTGAGTGCGATCTCGGGCAGGAATAATTGTATACTTTCAAGAATATGTTCTGCCATAATCTTCGTTAATCAAATGTCATGGAATAATTGCAAACTCACCGCCGGCACGCACAACTTCAACCAGATAACTGAGTGATGCATTCATTAATTCAATAGCCGGCGCCGGATACACACCGAGGAATATCACGATAACAGCAAGCGGTACGAATGTTATCATCTCTCGCGTGCTGAGATCCGGCAGATTCTTGTACTGCTCCGGAAGTTGACCGAGAAATACCCGCTGCAACGTCCACAGCATATATGCAGCGGTTAGTACAATACCGGACACAGAAATAATGGCAAGTGTTCGAAACGTATCGAACGCACCGAGGAAAGAGAACAGTTCGCTAACAAACCCGCTCAATCCCGGTAATCCGAGCGCCGCAAAAAAAGCAACCATAACGACGCCGGTATATTTCGGCATCTGATTGGCGAGACCGCCGAAATCATTAAGCCCGCGCTTGTGTGTACGGTCATATACAACACCTACAATTAAAAAGAGCATCGCGGTAATGGTGCCGTGATTAAACATCTGCAACACGGCGCCGACCATACCCTGTGTATTGAGCGCCGCCATACCGAGCACAACGATACCCATGTGCGACACCGATGAATATGCGATGAGTTTCTTAAAGTCTGTTTGCGCCATAGCACACAGCGCACCATAAATAATGCTGATCACGCCGAGAATGGCCATAGGATACATATAATGCACCGTCGCATCGGGGAATATCGGGTAACTGATGCGGAGCAATCCGTAGGTACCCATTTTAAGCAAAACACCGGCAAGTATAACGCTGATCGGCGTCGGCGCCTCTACGTGTGCATCGGGCAACCAGGTGTGGAACGGGAATAACGGTATTTTAATCGCAAATCCTATGAACAGAAGAATCCAGGCAGCATAACGCCAAGTAGTATCAACCCCGAACAGCACCGAACCGGGTTCATAATTCCCCGGATCCATCATCATCAGAAGATTGAACGTATGTACCTTCTCACCCGTTGCCGGATCGACATACGTAACGCTGAAATAGAGCGCCAGCATCACGATAAGCATCAGCACACTGCCGACAAACGTGTAGATAAAAAACTTGATCGCCGCATATTCACGACGTGCACCGCCCCATATACCGATGAGGAAATACATCGGAAGCAGCATCACTTCCCAGAATACAAAGAAAAGGAAGAAGTCAAGCGCAACGAAGACGCCCATCATTCCGGTTGCCAACAAGAGATAAAGTGCGAAATATCCTTTCTCGAGGCGTTCGATGTTCCACGATGAAATCGCTCCGATAAAACATATCAGCGCGGTGAGAATCACCATTAACACACTCAACCCGTCGATGCCGAGGAAATAATTGATCTCGATCCTGCCGACCCACGGCACGGCCTCGACCGTTATCCACCGGTACATCTCCACGAATTGAAAACTTTCAGGGTCATTGATGCCGAGCCAACTCCGGTCGAACTTAGCAAATATAAGCCCGGCGAGAAGCAGTTGTAAGCCGGTTGCAACTACCGTTGTTACCCGGATCGCAAGACCGCTCCCTTTCGGGAGAAGCAAGACGACAATCATACCCAGTACGGGAAGAAACACGACCCAGGTTAAAATTCCGATGCCAAATATTGAAAATTCCATTAACGATTCATCCTCCGAAATGATGAAGCTTTGAATTCAAACTTAAAATGTCCTGAATATAAAAAAGAATACAATTATGCTGAATATTACAAACACGATATATGTCTGTACTTTACCTGACTGGAATTTCCGCAGTATCAACCCGCTAAAGCCGGTGAAATATGCGGAAAAGTTTACCAGCCCATCGATAACTACATTATCGAACCGTCCGGTAAATTTCGACCACCAACGTGTAATCGTCGCTGACCCGTTGACTATACCGTCGATAATATAATTATCAAACCATGCCGACAGGTTCGATAATCCCATCGTCCCGTTCACAACCGATTTATCATACATTTCATCGAAGCGCCATTTATTATACGACAGGTTATAGAACGGTCCGGCTGCCTTTGCCAGATTGTCGGCATCGAGTTTCCTAAAGTGATATACAACAAACGCGAAAAGAATACCGAGACCGGCAATCGCTATCGAAAGTATCATTGCAAGTGTATGTGAATGGTGTACCGCTTCTTTAAATATATCCGCAGCAACCGGCTGCACTACCGACGGAACAACACTCATTGGCCGGTCGATTGCAAAATAGAACCATCCTGATGTTGCGCCGAAAGGATTGAAGCTATAGAAAATCCATATCGAAAAAGCGGCAAACACAATCAGCGGGATGGTCATCACAGCCGGCGATTCGTGAATATCGTTCAATCGCGACGGTTCGGCATGGTTCCCATGGAATGTAAGTATAAAGATACGGAACATATAAAATGCCGTCATACCCGCTACAATAAACGCAATGAACGGAATCAAATAATGCCCGGTAACGCTCGCGAACCCGAGCGTTCCGGCAAGTATCTCATCCTTGCTCAGAAATCCCGACGTAAGCGGTACGCCGGAAATTGCCAATGTAAATATCAGGAATGTAAGATAGGTAATCGGCATCTTATTTCTCAGTCCCCCCAAGTTGCGTATATCCTGCGGATCGGTGCGGTGATCATGTTTATTATGAAGCGCCTCGTGCATTGCGTGAATGACCGACCCGGAACCGAGAAATAATCCCGCTTTAAATGATGCATGTGTCACAAGATGAAAGAATCCCGCGGTGTATGCACCGGTGCCAAGCGCCATGACCATATACCCAAGCTGACTAATGGTCGAATAAGCAAGTACTTTTTTGATATCGAATTGTGTGATCGCAATCGTCGCGGCTATGAATGCCGTAATCGCGCCGATATATGTTATAACCATAAGCGCGTCGCCGGTCATAATCGCAAATGTTCGCGCAATAAGATACACACCGGCGGCAACCATTGTCGCGGCATGTATCAACGCACTGACTGGTGTCGGACCTTCCATCGCATCAGGCAACCAGGTGTGCAGAGGGAACTGCGCCGATTTACCGATCGCGCCGCAGAATATTAATATACCCGCGGCAGTCAACCATGCTTCGCTTCCAAACGGTATCATTCCGATTGCGATCGAGTCGAATATCTTTTCAAACGTAAACGTGGAAAAGGTAACGAATAATATCATAATGCCGATGAACATCCCTGCATCGCCGATGCGATTGACTATAAATGCTTTTTTGGCGGCGTCGGAGGCAGACTTCTTCTCATACCAGTGACCGATCAATAAATATGAACTTAAGCCAACCAGTTCCCAGAAAATATACATCATCAGGAAATTGTGCGTAATCACAATACCTAACATCGAAAAAGAAAACAGTCCAAGATATGCAAAGTACCGTGAATAGCGGACGTCTCCCTGCATATAGCCGATAGAGAAAAGATGGACGAGAAAGCTGACCAGGGTCACCACAACCAACATGATGACCGACAGGTTATCGAGCATAATACCAAGCTCGATGGAGATAGGTCCGATAAACGGAACATCCCCGAAATCAATCCATGTAAACTGACTTATAAATGTCTCGGCAGGATATGAAATTAATTTTACAAAAAGAATGATGAACGAAAGAATCAAAGTTATGCCGAGAATACCCGTACCGAACCAATCACCCTGGCGCGGAAGCCGTTTACCGAAAAAGATCAATGCTACAAAACCGAGTAACGGCAGGAATAATATATATAATGCAAATTGAATGAGTGTATCGGACGTCATTGGTTGTAGTTTCTAAAAATGAATAATAGTAATGAGTACAATTCTGTTTATATAGATATTTATTATAGGTTATATAGGTTAATTGTTAATTAACAAATAACCATACACTGCCTACTCCCGCAACGTGCTTATCTCATCCACGTTCACGGTACTGAATCGCTGATAAATATTAAGAACTATGGCGAGTGCAATAGCCGCTTCGGCAGCCGCCAAAATGATAACAAACAGCGCAATCAGATGACCCTCGAGTGAGAGGGTCGAATACCGGGTAAATGCAATAAAATTAATATTTGCCGCATTCAGTATTAACTCGATACCCATCAAAACCATAATCACGTTTCGGCGAGTTATTACGGCAAGGAGCCCGAGAGAAAAAAGTATTGCGCTGATTATTAGAAAATGCTGTAATCCCGGCTCAGCAAGCCATTGTGGGATTTGTGCAATGCAAAATGCCATCATAGTTTATCTCAATAATAATTAAATCAAACCAACCGTATGCCGGCGTCTTTATATTATTAAAGACGCATTCTACTTAGTTTACGATTTCGATCGTTCGCGGGCAGCCATCATAACAGCGCCGATCATCGCGACGAGAAGCAGCACCCCCGCAACCTGCATCGGCAGAATAAAATCATTTACTAACAACGCGCCGATGCCGTATACCGTCGTATCCCACTCCTGATCGGGAATAATATTCCAATCGGTGACATAAAAAACAAAAATCAACATACCCGCAATGATTGCGGTAAACAACGTCGCCGGCAACACATTGAGCGTACCGGTTTTCACCTCGACTGAGAATACTTTCGTCGTAAGCATCACACCGAATATAATAAGCACAAGAATACCGCCCACGTATACAAGGAGCTGTGTCACCGCAATGAAATCGGCATAGAGCAACACATACAATGCTGCAACGCCAAAGAAGGTAAACATCAGTGCAAATGCAGAGTGTACAATATTACGTGCAAACACGACGACAAACGCCGAGGCGACGGTCAGTAAACCAAAAAAATAAAAGAAAATTGCGTAGAGATCCATACTTTAGGATTCCGATTTTTTATCCTCCGGTGAATCGCTTCGCTTGCCCTCACCGGATTCCTGTTGTTTAGCTTTAGGTTTTTCACTCCCCTCTTTCTTCTTCTCCGTCGATGATTTTTTTGCCGCGGCTTTATCCGCCTGCCACTTTTCAAATTTTCCCTTCGCTTCTTCGACCTCCGAGGGGGTCATCGTACTGTAATTGTAAACGAGATTGTGCCGGTCGAACTCCGAAAATTCATATACATCGGTCATCTTAATACATTCAGTAGGACAGGGATATACGCACAATCCACAATAACAGCACTTTGCTATATCTATATCGAACTTCGTTACCCATAATCGTTTCGGATTTCCGGTCGATGTCACACCGAGATCATCGGGCGGTACGGCTTTTACTGTTTCGATCGTAATGCAGTTAACGGGACATGCTTTTGAACATTGATCGCATCCGATGCAATCGTCCATATTAACGTACAATCGATTTCGTGCACGCTCGGTCAGCTCCGGCTTGATATCCGGATACTGTATTGTCACCGATTTCCTGAACAGGTGTCGAAATGTAACACCCATACCGATGGCAATAGTATAAAATGAATCCCAGATATCCTTGAAATAGCGTTTCATAGTAATTTACTCCTTTTGCCTCTCCCTCACCAATCGCTCGTCATTATATCAGAATAACATTTCCCACAGTGCAACAAGCACCAGATTTATAAACGCAATGGGAATTAAGTACTTCCAGCAAACATCCATAAGTTGATCGACCCGCAGACGCGGCAGCGTCCATCGGAGCCACATCATAACAAATATAAAGAACATACCTTTCGAGACCATCCAGAACACGCCCCAGACCGGGCCAGACATAAAGTCGCCGAACGGGCTGTTCCAGGCGCCGAAAAAGAGCACCGACCCGAGCAGCGACACGAGCAACATATCCGCGTATTCGGTTAACATAAACATGCCCCATCGCATTCCCGAGTACTCGGTTTGAAATCCGCCCACAAGCTCCGATTCGGATTCGGGAAGATCGAACGGTGTTCGGTTCACCTCGGCAAGCGACGATATAAAATACAGCACGAATGCAATTAACAGGAACGGGTTGCTGAAGATTAACCAATTAAAAATAGTCCCCGTTTGCATCTCGCTGATCGTCATCAAGTTAAGCGTGCCTGTAGCAACGATCACCGAAAGCACAGCAACCACCGTAGGCACTTCGTAACTGACTATCTGCGCCGATGTGCGCATTGCGCCGAGCAGCGACCATTTATTGTTCGATGCCCAACCTGCCATCAAAATGCTTAAGGTTACAACCGATGTTACCGCAAGAATGTAAAACGCACCGACATCGAGATGAGCGCCGATATATTCACTGCTGAACGGGATTACGGCAAACGCAGCATACGCCCCCATGAATGCAAGGAACGGCGCAAATTTAAAAAGAAATTTGTCCGAACGACTCGGGACGATATCTTCCTTTTGTATCATCTTGATCATATCGGCTATCGTCTGTGACCAGCCATGCCATCCGCCGGTACGCATCGGACCGAGCCGGTCCTGCATATGCGCCGACACCTTGCGTTCAAGCCATACAGCAAACAACACATACGGGAATACTATCACCATCGGTAATGCCGCATGCATAATGATTGCCAGAAGCGGATGCGGAAGAAATTGTTCTAAGGTTTCTACCATATATTACCTGAAAAAGATGTTTTCATAATTCTATCTATCTATCTCGCCGAGCACGATATCGATGCTTCCGATTATTGCAACGATATCGGCGATCATCGATCCGCGTGAAATAGCGGGCAGCACACTGAGATTAACAAAACAGGGTGAACGGCCCTTCACACGAAACGGACTCATTGAGCCGTCGCTTATGATATAATATCCAAGTTCGCCGCGCGGCGTTTCTGTTCGTGCATAAATTTCAGCTTCAGGCGGGCGTATACGTTTCGGTACAGCGGCTTTGACGTCGCCTTCATCGGGCATCTGTTCAACTGCCTGCTCGATGATACGAACGCTCTGTTCCATTTCCCTCACACGAACAATATACCGGTCCCAGCAATCTCCGACTGTTCCCATCTCACCCTTCCCGACGACCACGTCGAACTCAAACCTGTCATAAATCGAATACGGGTCATTACGACGGAGATCCCAGTCGACCCCCGAACCCCGCAACACCGGGCCCGACGCAGCATAATTAAGTGCAACCTCCGGGGGCAGCACACCGACGTCCGCCGTCCTGTCGATGAATATCTTGTTATATGTTAATAAATCGTTGTAACCTTTTATCTTCGGAGGGAAATAGTTTATAAAGTCACGAACTTTGTCTTTAAAATTTGACGGAACGTCGTGCGATAATCCGCCGACCCAGATATAGTTATAAAGAAGGCGCGCTCCGCATGCCGATTCGAATATTTCAAGTATCCGCTCACGATCACGGAAGCAGTGCAGGAACGGAGTAAATGCGCCGATATCGAGCCCATAGGTACCGATGGCAAGTAAATGGCTTGCAATCCGCTGTAACTCTGCCATGATCACCCTGATGTATTCAACGCGTTCGGGTACTTCAATTTCCAACATCCTTTCGACTGCTATAGCGTAACCAAGTTCGTTCGACATTGCAGCGACATAATCCATTCGATCGACGTATGGTATCACCTGCTGATAGTCGTTCATCGATTCGGAATGCTTTTCAAAACAGCGGTGCAAATAACCGATATGCGGTATGGCGTCCACAACAATCTCCCCGTCAAGCACCAGCTCCACACGCAATACACCATGTGTGGATGGATGCTGCGGACCCATATTGATGGTCATTTCTTCGGTTCGTAATTCTGGCATAGTAGCTGACTCGTGCTGAATAAACTAATTAATACGGCACCTTCATGCCGCGATAATATTCCTGAACTTTATAATCTTTGCGCAGCGGGTGTCCCTCCCAATCGTCGGGACAGAGAATCCGGCGCATATCCGGATGACCGTCGAACATAATACCTACCATATCGTACACTTCCCGTTCGTGCCAGTTGGCTGTCTTCCATACTGATTCGATCGATTGTACGTGCGGGTTGTCTTCCGGCACAATACATTTTAAAGTTAATGAATGCTTCTTACGTGTGGAGTTAACATGGTAGGTTACACCGAGAGAATTATCTTTCGGATAATGGACGCCGCTCAGACACATGAGATAATCGAAATCAAGACCATCGTCATCACGCAGGAATTTTGTTACTTCTTTAATACTGTCGGGCGCCGCAACTATCCACGGTACTACTTTCGCATCTTCCTTTAACTCAACCTTTTCTTCTCCAAACTTTTCTTTTAGAATAGCATAAATTTCTTCAGGATTTTTCATCAGTGCTGCATTTTTTTCGAAGTTTAATAAATTAAGCGGTTTTTTTCTTTACGAGACTTTCCGAACGAATCTTTTCATGCAATTTCAGAAAACCTTCGAGCAGGGCTTCCGGTCGCGGGGGACAACCCGGTACGTAAACATCGACGGGAACGACCCGGTCAACGCCCTTTAAAACATGATATCCGTGTTCCCAATACGGCCCGCCGCATGTCGCACACGAACCCATGCTAATCACATAGCGGGGCTCCGCCATCTGTTCGTATAATCGTTTAATCCGGGGACCCATTTTTATCGTTACGGTGCCTGCAACGATCATCACATCTGCCTGACGGGGCGACGCGCGGGGAATAATGCCGAAGCGGTCGAAATCGTAATGCGAGGCAGCGGTTGCCATCATTTCGATAGCACAACACGCCAGCCCGAATTGCATATACCACAATGAAGATAATCGCGCCCAGTTGAACAGGTTGTCCAATGAGGTTATAATGATATTGCTATTTTCAAATTTTTTATCGAGTAAACCCATAACAAACTCCAGGTTCAAATATATTACGACAAAACTTCTTCACGTTCTTCTCTACGAACCGGTTCCTCTATCACCCCGAACCCTTTTTCGTACCGGGGTATGTGCGGCTCGGGTTTATCCCAGCGAAGATCGCCTTTGCCCAATTCATATGCAAATCCGATAAAGATCAACGATACAAAGACCGCCATAGCCCCGAATGCATACCATCCGAAATCCTGATATACAACAGCCCAGGGAAACAACAGAACAACTTCGACATCGAAAATTAAAAACAATAACGCGACAACATAAAACCTGATATTGAATCGAATCCATGAGTCTCCGACGGGGTCTTCGCCGCATTCATAGGGAGAAAGTTTTTCGTGTGAAGGGCGATGCGGACGGAGCAGCCAGGCAGCAATCATACTACCCGCTACAACCAATATTCCCAGCATCATGAAGAGAAACACCTTGCCGAATTCAGTAAGCATATGATCACATCTTTCTTGTGTGCGGTTTTTATGCAGGTCAAATAAAAGTTAGTTCAAGATACAAACGTAATAAATAAAAAGCAACAACACGAAACTTTTTCTCAATAAATTTTGTTTTACCAAATCATTTTTTACTCTATAATACTTAACGTATAGTTTTTATAAAAAGTGCAATAAAATAATTACTCATTATTTATCCGGATGCCACGGTATATCTTTTTTCCCTGAGCGTGCGTTCGCAACTCGTGCAAGTACAAATAACAGATCGGATAATCTGTTGATGTATATAATAACATGGTTATTGATATCTTCAATTTTCGACAATTCAAATATCACGCGCTCGGCACGCCTGCAAACTGTCCGGGCGAGATGCAAGGCGGAGGCACATGATGTGCCTCCGGGGAGAATAAAGTATTTCAACGGCTTAAGCTCTTGCTCGTGAGTATCAATCTCCCGCTCAAGCCGGGTAATGTGCAATTGCTTAACACGTACTGTTTTTGATTCGTGAACATCATGCGGCGCGGCAAGATCGGCGCCTACCATAAACAACTCATTTTGTAATAGCTGCAAAACATCGATTAGTCTTGCATCATCGGAAAGTGACACAGCCATCCCGATTACGGCGTTAAGTTCATCCACAATGCCATACGCCTGTATTCGTGGTGAATCTTTAGGAACACGCTTGCCGCCAAAGAGCGATGTTTCTCCTTTGTCGCCGGTACGTGTATATATTTTCATCGTCCGTTGCTCATCGAGGCAAGTGTATCGAAGAAGTAAGCGGACGTTTTAATACCGTTATGGAAATTATCGAGATTAAAATGCTCGTCCGGTGAATGCGGGTTATCGTCCGGCAAACCGAACCCGAGCAAAACCGGCGTCGTTTTCAAGAATTGCTGGAACGTCACCACGATCGGAATCGATCCGCCTTCGCGCTGTAATAATGGTTTCTTACCGAATCCTTTTTTAAGTGCTTCGGCAGCCGCCTGCACACCAAGACTATCGATCGGGGCAAGCGCCGGCTTGGCGCCGTGCATTTGCGTTAGTTCGACCGTTACGTTTTCCGGTGTAATCTCTTTGATATGCTTTTTAAACAATCGTGCAATTTTATTTGGATTCTGATCCGGTACAAGGCGCATGCTTACCTTAGCGTGGGCTTTAGACGGCAATACAGTCTTTGCCCCTTCGCCGGTAAACCCGCTCCACATACCGTTAATCTCGAATGTCGGCCGCGCCCACACGCGTTCGAGCGTGCTGTATCCTTTCTCTCCAAACAATTCCTTTACACCGAGTTGCTTTGCATACTTCCGCTCCTTAAACGGCAGTTTAGCAAATGCCTCGCGCTCTTTCTTGGTGAGCTTTCGAACATCTTCATAAAAACCGGGAATCCGTATCTTTCCGTTTTTATCTTTGAGCGAAGCAAGCATTTCCGCAAGCCCCTGCGCGGGATTTTGCACCGCACCGCCGAACGATCCCGAGTGAAGATCGCGGTTCGGACCGGTCATATCGATCTGGAAATATGATAAACCGCGGAGTCCGTAACAAATCGTCGGGACGCCTTTTGCATACATCGCTGTATCCGAAATTAAAACGATATCGGATTTAAGTTTCTCTTTATTCTCGCGCACAAACTTTTCGAGGTTTGCAGAACCAATTTCTTCCTCACCTTCGATTACCATCTTAAGATTAACCGGCAACGATCCGTTTTGTTTCATATACGCTTCAACGGATTTAAAATGAGTAAACACTTGACCTTTATCGTCGGTTGAACCTCGCGCATAAATATCTCCGTTGCGAATCGTCGGTTCAAACGGTCCGGTCGTCCATAGTTCAATCGGATCTACCGGTTGGACATCGTAATGTCCGTATAACAGCACGGTCGGTTTTCCGGGCGCCCCCATCCATTCGGCATATATTATCGGGTGACCTTCGGTTTCTATAAACTCCACGTTTTCTATTCCCATATCCCTGAGATGTGTTTCCACCCAGTGGGCGCACCGGCGGGTTTCATCTTTATGCTGTGGCGAACTGCTGATACTCTCCATCCGTAAAAAATCACTTAATTCTTCAACGTATCGATTTTTGTTTTCTTCAATGTACGATATGATGTTGTTCATTATTTAACTCCTTGCATCGGTAGGTTTGGATTACAAATTACTTAATAAGAGTTTTATCAAAGATAAGAACGTTAACGCAGAAATTCAAAAAAAACGTTTATAATCTCGATTATTTTTACTATTTTATTCCATAATCCGTTAAATTGATGCATAGTGTTGAATTTCTTGACACTGGCACTATTTTTGATTACTTTTTTACTCATATACTACTTGTTGGATAATTTTAGAGACCTGTTTTGTGGACACAATTGTTGACATCTTAAACATTTTACTCCCCCTGCTCTACGGGGGTTTACTGTACCTATACGGACAATCATTCTTTAAGTCCGTTTCCCGGACAAATAAAATAAAAACGGTGATGTTGGCGGCAACCGTACTCATCCATCTGATGTATTTGCTGTTCCGCACCGTACTTTTTAATCCCCCGCCGATTACAACACCGTTCGAGATTATGACGGTGATCGCATTCTGTATCGCACTGGCTTATCTCTATATTGAGGTAATATCCAAGGTTCACGGAACGGGGATGTTCGTACTTATTCCGGCATTTTTATTTCAAGTCATTTCCAGTTTATTTATTCGGGACCTCGGGCAGGTGCCGGAAGTCCTCCAGAGCAATTTACTCGGTTTTCATGTAACGAGCGCGCTACTCGGGTACACTGCAATTGCAGTCGGGGCAATGTACGGAATTTTATACCTTATGCTGTATCACGATATCAAATCGAATCATTTCAGTGTAATTTACAAGCGGCTCCCGAACCTTGAAATACTCGAGTCGATGAGCTTCCGTTCAACACTCTTTGGATTTATCTTTCTATCCATCGCAATTGTGGTAGGGCTTATCTGGCTGCCGATTGCTTTCGGCCAGATCTTCTATTCCGATCCGAAACTTATCGGAACGATGTTTATATGGATGTTGTATGCGGTCGGATTAGTCAGCAAGAAGCTCGCAGGTTGGCATGGAAGAAAAATCGTGGTGTTGTATGTATCAGGTTTCATAGTTGCATTGTTTTCAATTACGTTTGTTAATTTTTTCTTTAGCAGTTTTCACCAGTTTTATTGAGAGTATATGAATCTCCTGTCCATAGGAACTAATCACCGAACGGCGCCGGTCGATATTCGAGAGCAGTTGTATTTCACGGAAAAAGAACTTGACGGCGCATACAACGCATTGCTCAAAAAATACGGATTTAAAGAAGCCGTAATTATATCGACATGCAACCGTACCGAGATTTATACCGTCGCCGATCCGTTCACGATGCGTTACGGCGATTTATTCGATTTTATTGTTGATCGAAAAGGAACCAGGGAGTTTACAAAACCGGAATACTTTTACCGGCAATTTGCCAGCGGCGCAGCGAACCACCTCTTTCGCGTCGCATCGGGCATCGACTCGATGATCATCGGTGATATACAGATCCTCGCGCAGATCAAAGATGCATACTATAACGCCGAACAGAAGAAAACAACCGGCTTTTTAACAAATCGTTTGTTTCACACGGCATTTAGAGTCGGTAAACGCACCCGGACAGAAACGGAGATCGGCGAAGGCGCCGTTTCAATATCGTACGCCGCAGTTGAACTCGCAAATAAAATATTTGCCGACCTCTCAAAAAAGCGGGCATTGCTGATCGGCGCCGGCGAAACCGGTGAACTTACCGCTAAACATTTAAAGAGTAAAGGCATCGGCGAGTTGCTGGTTACAAACCGCACGCGGAAACGAAGTGAAGAATTAGTAAACCGTATCGGCGGTCGCGTCGTCGAGTTCGAGCATTTTTTAGAAGAACTCGGCAAATGCGATATTGTTATCAGCTCGATCTCTGCCGATGAACATATCATTAAAGCTCCGATGATGCATGATGTCATGAAAAGACGCGGTGCGGAACCGCTCTTTATTATAGACATCGGGGTGCCCCGCAACGTCGATCCTGCATGTAATAAATACGAAAGCGTATTCCTTCATGACATCGACTCTCTGCAAAATATAATCGATAAGAACCTATCGAAACGTAAAGCGGAAATTCCGAAAATAGAAAAAATAATTCTTGAAGAATTGCAGGGATTATTCCAATGGTACAAATCCTTGCAATTAAATCCCACCATAAGCGATTTGCGACAGATGTTCGAATTCATAAGAGAGGCGGAAGTAGAAAAACATATCAATCGCTTTAATGAGGCAGATCGTGAGATGGTTGAGCTGGTAACCAAACGCATCGTCAACAAACTGCTTCATACACCGATGACAACGCTTAGGATGAGCAACGGCGACCCGCAAGACGATACATTATCACATATCAGTTCGATACGTAAATTGTTCGGACTCGAAAGGAAAGAATGATAATGCCGGAAAAAATCCGAATCGGTACGCGAAGCAGCGCACTTGCTTTATGGCAATCAACTTTTATAAAAGATCAACTCGGGATACAGTATCCCGATGAAACCATCGAAATAATTCATATTAAAACCAAAGGTGATAAAATACTCGACTCCCCCCTTTCGAAGATCGGCGATAAAGGGTTATTCACAAAGGAACTCGAGGTCGCGCTTATCGATAACCGGATCGATCTGGCGGTGCACAGTTTAAAGGATTTAACGACAACGCTTCCCGATGGACTTACACTTGGTGCAGTAACGGTACGTGAAGACATCCGGGATGTTTTTATTACGCACCTGTCAAAAAATTACAACGGACTTGAAGAATTACCCGACGGGGCGACGATAGCAACAGGAAGTTTGCGACGTAAGTGTCAGTTGCTTGCCTTCCGCCCCGATTTGAACATTCAGGATATTCGCGGCAACATCAACACTCGATTACAAAAATTAGATGAATCGAAATGGGACGGAATGCTGCTCGCTTCAGCGGGATTACTCAGGATGGGCTGGCACGATAGAATGACGCAAGTAATAGACCCGAAGATCGTTCTCCCCGCGGTTGGTCAGGGTGCATTAGGTGTAGAAATCCGCCAAAACGACGACAGGATGACCGGGCTTCTTACTCCGCTCAATGATTACAAAACAAGGCAATCGACCACAGCCGAACGTGCACTGCTCCGGCATCTTGAAGGCGGATGCCAGATCCCGATCGGAGCGTGGGGGCGCATTTTCGACGATACCCTGTACCTGGATGCAATGGCAGGCAGTCTTGACGGCGCCAATGTTGTGCGCGGCAGGATCAGCGGCAAACCCGGTGACGCCGCCGATCTGGGTATAAATCTTGCGGAAGAATTACTATCAAAAGGCGCCGACAAAATACTGAGAACAATACGGAAGCCGGAAAATCAGAAATACAATGGTTGATGGAAAAGCAGCTTTAGAAGGATATACAATACTGATTACCCGCGCTCCGGATCAATCGCAGGAAGTGATCGACTACATCCGGAAGTTCGGGGGAACAACGATTTGTTTCCCCATGATCGAAATCACGGAACCGGATTCGTGGGAAAAATGCGATGGCGCGATCATCAACATAAAAAAATACGACGGCGTTATTTTTACAAGTGCTAATGCCGTGCACGGCTTCGTATCACGGGTGGAAAACAAATTTCCCCATGCAAAAGAAATTATTAAGCGGCGAACAATTTATTCGGTGGGAAAAAAAACAAAAGAGGTATTATCGGATTACGGATTACCGGTCGATGCAATGCCCGCCGAATACACTGCGGATGCAGTGGTTGATATGATAACTCAATCCGGCGCGGAGGGAAAAGCATTCCTGTTGCCGGCAGGAAACTTAACCCGCGATGTTATTGAAAACGGGTTAACGCAAGCCGGCGCTGTCGTCGAGCGGGTGCGTGTATACACGACAAAGAAGCCGGAAAATGTCAACACGGTTCGGCTTCAACAATTATTAACCGAACGGGCTATAAATATCATCACTTTTTTCAGCCCGTCCAGTGTACATCATTTTTTTGATTTGATAGACCCGGCATTAATAGAAAATATACCCGCGGCGGTGATCGGCAATACAACGTATAATGCGGTTGTTGCATACGGTATTAACCCGAAAATTAAACCCGGCGAAGCAACCGGAGAGGAATTAGTTAACAACATAGTTACATATATTACTGAACACTGAATGAGCACAGACTCTTTACAAAACGATCTTATACTTCGCGCAGCGAAACAACAGCCGGTCGAACGAACACCTGTATGGTTTATGCGACAGGCGGGACGCTATTTACCGGAATACCGGGAAATCCGAAAAAGAGTGGATTTCCTCACACTCTGTAAAACACCCGATCTTGCAGCGGAAGTAACCATACAACCCGTCGATATCATCGGTGTTGACGCGGCAATCATCTTTTCCGATATACTCGTCATTCCCGAAGCAATGGGTATGAATCTGATTATTGAAGAGAACAAAGGCGGACCTCGTTTTACGAATCCGGTCAGGTCGCGTCACGAAATCGATATGCTCCTTGATTTAGAACCTATCGAAGATCTGCGTTACGTTCTCGATGCAATCAAGCTCACCAAGCAAGAATTAAATAACCGCGTGCCATTGATAGGTTTCTCCGGTGCGCCGTGGACATTGCTTACCTATATGGTCGAAGGCGGTGGATCGAAAAACTTCCGTCACGCAAAAGAAATGATCTTCAATAACCCGAATGACGCCCACGCACTGCTCGAACGGCTTGCGCAGGCGGTTGCAAAATATCTCAGCGCACAGATTAAGGCAGGAGCTAACATAGTTCAGATATTCGATACCTGGGGAGGCATTCTTTCGCCCGATGCGTTCGAAGAATTCTCGCTTCGCTATATCAAACAAATACTTGAATCGATAAAACGTAATGACGAACCGGTTATAGTATTTTGCAAAGGATGCGCTCACGCGCTTGATGATATGGCAACGCTTGGAGCGGAGGTCATCGGGCTTGATTGGACATTCGATATCGGGAAAGCACGGGAAATAATTGACGGCCGCACTGCGCTGCAAGGAAATATGGATCCGACTTTACTATACTCCAATCCGGACCGTATCAGGCAGGAAGTATTATGCATTCTCGAAAAATACGGATCGTACCCGGGACACATTTTTAATTTAGGGCACGGAGTACTACCGGATGTACCGGTTGACAATGTGAAAGCATTCGTAAACACCGTTAAGAATGAAAGCGGAAGGTATCACCAGGATTAACAAAAAAGAAATTCAACACTCCTTCGAGTCGTTGCAGGACCAAATATGTAATACGCTCGAATCGATTGACGGCGGCGCCCGTTTTCGGGAAGATATCTGGCAGCGTGAAGAGGGAGGCGGCGGGAAAACCAGAGTAATGGAAGAAGGGAATGTATTCGAGAAAGCGGGAGTGAATACATCCGCAGTGTGGGGACGGCTTCCCGAACGAATGGCGCAGCGAATGGAAGTCGATACAGGTGATTTTTTCGCCGCGGGAATTTCGCTTGTCATTCACCCGCGAAATCCGATGGTTCCGACCGTTCATATGAACCTCCGCTATTTCGACATGGAGAACGGGGATTCCTGGTTCGGAGGCGGTACGGACCTGACGCCCTATTATATATTCGAAGATGATGCAAGACACTTTCACGCTACTCTGAAAGCCGCCTGTGACAAACACGACGCAGAGTATTATCCACGCTTCAAAAAATGGTGCGATGAATACTTCTTCATCAAACACCGCGGGGAAGCTCGCGGCGTCGGCGGCATTTTCTTTGATTATTTAAAGGGAAGCAACGATTTACTCTCTTCCTTTGTTATTGATGTAGGAGAAGCATTTTTACCGTCATATATACCGCTCGTTGAGCGAAGAAAGAATATGCCGTATACGAACGCTCAAAGGGAATGGCAGCTTGTCCGACGCGGGCGGTACGTTGAGTTTAACCTGGTTTACGACCGGGGAACATTGTTCGGTCTTGAAACAAAAGGGCGAATCGAATCGATATTGATGTCGTTGCCGCCATTCGTGTCGTGGAAGTATGAGTATCACCCGGAACCGGGTTCACCCGAAACGGCATTGCTTGAGATTTTGAAAAATCCGAGGGAATGGGTAGATTGATAATGAAATTGCACGAATAATTGAGAACATAATTTAATATCAATGCGACTAAGTAAAGCTGAAGTTAACGCAATTAAAGAAGCAGTATACGAATTCGACCCGGACGCAAAAATATATCTCTTCGGATCGCGTATCGATGATGCTCAGAAGGGCGGCGACATTGACCTGCTTCTGATTACCGATAAGATAAAAAATAGAGAAAAAAGAAAAATCAAAATTAAAATATCCGACAAAATAGGCGCTCAAAAAATCGACATACTTGTATTTGCAACGCCGAAAACTCAATTCGAAAAATCTATCTACAAACATAGTATACCGTTATGACAACTCAAGAAGCAATCGGTATTTTAAGAGACAATCTTCAAGATCTCAAAGAAGCTGAACGATGGCTTAAAAGATCGTATGATCAGTGTACATCGCTTAAGGGTAAAATCAGTTTCGAAGAGAAAGATTATGATGCAATCGAAGCATTTTCAAGCAGATTCGCACGAACCGTCGATTTTCTTATTCACAAAGTTTTTAAAAGTTTAGACAAGGTTGAACTTGAAGAAAGCGGTACACTCATTGACGTCATAAACAGAGCACATAAAAGAAATATAATTGACGAACCCAACGAGGTAAGAGAGCTAAAAGAATTACGCAATGAAATTGTTCATGAATATTCAAAGACTGATATAACCGAGCATTTTAATGAATTAATAGAGTTATCGCCAAGATTATTCAAATTTATTGATAATACGATACGATATTGCAACAAATATTTATGAAAAAACAATTCGACAACATCGATGTAGAAGTTCTTCGCAAGGTAGATAAACCGGGACCACGGTACACAAGCTATCCAACCGCTCCCCTCTTCTCTACAGAATTTACGTGGAAAGATTTTATCGAAGAGATAAAAAGGACAAATGAAAACGATAGCAAAGCGGATTTGTCCCTGTATCTGCATCTCCCCTTCTGCGATACGCTGTGTTACTTCTGCGGCTGTACGATGATTGTCACACGCAGCCGGGAGAGAATAAAAGAATACAATGAATATCTGAAACGTGAAATAGATATAGTCACACAACATCTATCCGACGAACGGGTAGTAACGCAACTTCACTGGGGCGGCGGAACGCCTTCATATCTCGACCCGGATGAGATACACGATCTTGCAATTCATCTCAGAAAAAATTTCCGGTACGACCGGAATATCGAAGCGGGGGCTGAAATCGATCCGAGAGGTTTAACGTATGAACATATGTCGGCTTTGCGCGAAGCGGGTTTCAACCGCGTCAGTATGGGTGTACAGGATTTTAATCCGAAAGTACAGGAAGCCGTAAACCGTATCCAGCCGGAAGATATAACGAGACAAACCGTCGAATGGTCGCGCCAACTCGGCTTTTCATCGATTAATCTCGATCTGATTTACGGACTTCCGTTTCAGACCGTCGCGTCATTCAATGATACAGTCGATAAGATAATCGATATATCCCCCGAGCGAATAGCAGTTTTCAATTACGCACATGTACCGTGGCTAAAAAAACACCAAAACCTGATTAAACCGGAGTATCTTCCGACGCCCGATCAGAAGCTTGAAATACTCAAAAGCACTATGGAAAAATTAGGCGAAGCCGGCTACTGGTACGTCGGAATGGATCACTTCGCAAAACCGGACGATGAACTTGCAGTTGCCCAGAGAAACAAAACGCTGTACCGTAACTTCCAGGGCTACTCGACAAAAGCCGGCTGTGACCTTTACGGTTTCGGGATGTCGTCGATCAGCCAGTTCAACGAGATCTATGCTCAAAACGAAAAAACGCTCAAGGAATACTACAACGCAATCGATGAAGGACGTCTCGCCACTTTTCAAGGTTACCGGATGACGCCCGACGATCACATACGCAAGTTTGTCATCACGCGATTGATGTGCGATTTCGAACTCGACCCGAAAGTGATTGAGAAAGAATTCGGCATCGATTTCGATGAGTATTTTAAAGATTCGCTTATCAAACTATCGGATTTTATACATGACGGGTTCATAAAAAAAGAGAACGGACGCTACATCATATCGCCGAACGGCCGCTTGATCGTTCGTAATATTGCAATGTGCTTTGACGCTTATATTGATTCGTTAGTAAAAGAGAAACCTATATTTTCGAGGACAGTATGAAAAAATATGGTATAGTACTGCTACAACTCGGCGGCCCCGATTCGCTTGACGCCGTTGAGCCGTTTCTTTATAACTTATTCCGCGATCCGGATATCATCAACTTTCCGTTAAGTTTTTTATTCCGGAAGCGACTCGCAAGGATTATCGCTCAAAAAAGAAGCCCCAAAATTCGTGAACACTATCACCACATGGGGGGTAAATCTCCTATTCTGGAACTCACCCGGGCACAGGCAAAAGCGCTTGAAGAGCAATTAAACAAGTCCTTCGATGCCAGAGTTGTTATCGCAATGCGGTATTGGGAACCGTTTACCGATGAAGCGATTCGGGAATTAAAAAAAGAGGGTATAACCGATATTATTCTGCTTCCCCTCTATCCGCATTACTCGATATCGACAACCGGATCGAGCGTGAACGAGTGGAACCGCGCGGTCAAACGTGAGAATGTCGAACACTGGAATGTGCAACTCGTTCGTGAATATCCAACCCATCATGATTTTATTACCTCGTTTATCGAAAGAATCAATGAAGCGCTCGATCGTTTCCCGGAAGATAAACGCAATACCGTTCATCTCGTATTTAGTGCACACGGCACGCCGGTCAAACTTGTTCGCAAAGGCGACCCGTATAAATACCAGATAGAAGACACCGTAAAATCCATCATGCGCAACGGGAAATACCCGCAAAATCATACGCTCAGTTTCCAGAGCAGAGTCGGTCCGGAAAAATGGTTAGAGCCCTTTACAGATGATACGGTTGAACGACTGGCAAAAGACAGTGTCAAAAATATGCTCATTATTCCGGTTGCATTTGTTTCGGAGCATATTGAAACCTTGTTCGAGCTTGACGTTGAAGTGCGTGAGATTGCAGAAGAGCACGGCGTCGAACAGTTCGAGGTAATGCCCGCACTGAACGATCATCCGAAATATATCGATGCACTTGCCGACCTAACACTGTCGGTTGTAAATAAGAAGGAACCCCAACCAGAATATCAAACGGCGAGGACATAATTTATGGAACGTTTTAAGGTATATTCCATTGATTCATTAGAACCCCAAAAAGGAAGGGTACACTGGTTCCGCAATATGATGCCGGAGAACACAATGCCCGATATTGATTTCAGGTATTTGCATATGAAGCCGGGTGAGCGGATAAAAAATCATATCCACCAGCATTCCGAAACGTTAATCATCTCAATGAAAGGCGCCGGACGTGTGATACTCGACGGCAACGAATACGATCTGCCGCCGGGACACGTTGCGTATGCAACGAAAGGATGTCCGCACGGATATGAAGCAACCGATGAAGAATGGGAATTTATCACACTCCAATCCCCGACATTAAAACGCCCCGGTAAAGAACCCGATTATATTTCCGTCGACGAGTCGCCGGACACGAAATAGTGGGACTATTAAACATGAAATCAACAGACAGATCGTGTATTGTAATCGGCGGCGGGGTATCGGGACTATGCGCTGCGTACTGGCTTACGCATGAGAATTTTGATGTAACTGTTTTGGAGCGCGAAGATATTCCCGGCGGCGCAATGAAAACCGTTCGAAAAGACGGCTATCTCATCGATACCGGGCCGAACAGCTCACTCGAAACAACACCGCTTTTTGACGAACTATTCAACTCGTTGGGGATAATTGACCGGCGTGTATACGCAAACGAAAGCTCTAACAAGCGATATATTCTCCGCAACGGTAAACTCCACCCCATCCCGATGTCGCCTGTCGCTTTTTTAAAAACAAAATTATGGAGCACGAAAGGAAAACTCCGATTATTGAAAGAACCGTTTATCGGACGCGCAAATGGCGAAGAGTCTATCGCGCAGTTTGTTGAACGTCGTCTCGGCAGAGAATTTCTGGATTATGCGATTAATCCGTTCGTAGCGGGTGTGTATGCCGGCAATCCCGAAGAGCTGAGCGTCCGGTCGGCATTTCCAAAACTATACCGTCTCGAAGAAGTATACGGCGGGTTGATCAAAGGAACTATAAAAGGAAGGAAAGAGCGAAAACAGCGAGCCGAGCAATCCAAGCAAAGCGCAAAAATGTTCTCCTTCATCGATGGAATGGGTACCTTTACGAACGCGCTTGGCAATGCACTCGGCGACCGTCTTATACTGAGTGCAAAAGTGATCTCGATCAAAAAAAAGAAACAAGCATTTACAGTTACTGCGGAAACGCCAAATGGAAAAAAAGAATATTCAGCAAAACGCGTGATTTTGTCAATTCCGGCACACCACGCGGCTCATTTATTGACGTCGATTGACTCTTCAATAAGCGATACATTATCAAAAATTTATTATCCGCCGGTTACGATGGTTTTTTTCGGATATAAAACCGATGCCGTCTCGCATCCGCTTGATGGATTCGGATATCTGATACCGGCGAAGGAACAACGAAAGATTCTCGGAACGATCTGGTCATCTACTATATTTCCCAATAGGACACAGGAAGGATACGCCGCATTTACTACATTCGTCGGTGGTTCGCGTCAACCCGAAGTAACCGAAAACGATGAATCGACATTACGTGAAATTGTCCACAACGAGATCGCATCAATTCTCGGCGTATCGGAAGAACCGGAATTTTATTATATTAAGGAATGGAAGCATGCCATCCCCCAATACAAATTTGGCTACGCC
This sequence comes from Ignavibacteriales bacterium, assembly GCA_003567775.1. Taxonomy (GTDB): domain Bacteria; phylum Bacteroidota; class Ignavibacteria; order T3Sed10-11; family T3Sed10-11; genus T3Sed10-11. Next base: position 24,680 of record PWYR01000089.1, read on the forward strand.
GATACAATTAAAAAAATCGAACAATTCGAGCGGTCACATCCGGGTGTGTATTTATGTTCAAACTATCGCGGCGGTATTTCGGTAGGCGACTGCGTAATGAGCGCCCGCCGAACAGTGGACAAGATTTTGCAAGAAATCTAAAAGAAAGGCAAAATATTTTTTGAAAAGGATTTATCAAACTTCGTAAAAATTGCATCTTTAAGAGCACTCCAATGGATAAATTTTAACAACGATAGAATTGTGTTTAAAACGATTTTCCCGTAAAAAATTATTTTGTCATTAAATCATTTTGTCTATATTAATATTGATACACACATAATGAAATCAATCATCGTACATGGCGGTGCATGGGATATACCGGATGATATGCTTGGCGATCACCGAAACGGTGTATCGAGTGCATTATCCGCCGGCTGGGATATCCTTACAAACGGCGGATCGGCGCTTGATGCGGTTCAAGCTGCAATTAACAAAATGGAAGACGATCCTACATTCGATGCAGGACGCGGTTCTTTCGTAAATATGGCGGGACAGATCGAACTCGATGCAAGCATTATGGACGGAAGAACGATGCGCGCCGGCGCTGTTGCGGCTGTCCGCAACATTCTTCACCCGATCACGCTTGCCCGTGCGGTAATGGATAAAAGCGAACACGTGCTGCTCGTCTCCGACGGAGCAATGCGATTCGCCCGTGAGCAGGATATTCCTTTTTGCGGCGCCGACGATTTACTTGTCGGACGTGAATTCGAACGATGGAAAGAAATTCAAACACGCCCGGCATATTCCGGGAGAGAAGCATTTGCCGGAAGCACTAATCCAGGCGATACAGTCGGGTGTGTTGCGCTTGATGATCAGGGTAATGTAGCATCCGGAACATCGACCGGCGGCACACCGAATAAATATCCCGGACGCGTGGGCGATTCACCGATTATCGGATGCGGAACCTATGCAGTTAATTCCGTCGGCGGCGTTTCAACGACCGGCTGGGGCGAGGCGATCATTAAAGTCGTACTGGCAAAATCCATCATCGATGCCATTGATATGTTAAAAATGACGCCGGAGGATGCGGCACAGCACGGTATTTCAATATTGCATTCACGTGTCGAAGGATACGGCGGGGTGATCGTTTTAACGAAGAAAGGAAAATTCGGCATCGCTTTCAACACACCCCGTATGGCAAGAGCGTATATGAGCGACGAGATAAGCGAACCGGTAGTAACGGTGTGACTTGAAGTTCTCAAGAGTTTTCATGATATTACAATACATACTTTTCACATAGATGAAGCGACCATCCAGGAGATACTATGAATTCTTCAAATCTGCAAGAGAGTCTATACAAACTAATAAGTGAAACATCATCCAATTTGCCGCCTGATGTGCGACAAGCACTTTCACAGGCAATGGATCAGGAAATACCGGATTCGCAATCCGCACTCGCACTAAATACCATCGCAACTAATGTGGATATGGCTGCCGAGGGCGTCGCCCCGATCTGTCAGGATACGGGATTACCGACATTTTATATTCACACACCGGTCGGCGCCGATCAGCTAAAAATAATCAAGGCAATTGAAGAGGAACTCGAACAAGCGACTAAAGACGGTAAGCTGCGACCCAACTCCGTCGACTCGATCACCGGAAAGAATAGCGGCAATAATCTCGGTCCGGGCTCACCGGTTATTCACTTTGAACAGTGGACGCATCAGGATGAAATTGAGATTAAACTTATTTTAAAAGGCGGCGGCTGCGAGAATAAAAACATCCAGTACTCGCTGCCGGCGGAACTGCCCCATCTCGGTAAAGCCGGACGCAATCTTGACGGCGTACGAAAGTGTATACTCCATGCAATATGGCAGGCACAGGGGCAGGGATGCAGCGTCGGCGTACTCGGCGTCTGCGTGGGAGGAGACCGAACGAACGGTTATGAACATGCAAAGAAACAATTGTTTAGGACGCTCGACGATACCAATCCGATTCCCGAACTCCGTAAACTCGAAGATTATGTGATGGAAAAAGGCAACGAATTGAATATCGGCGCGATGGGATTCGGTGGCAATATGACACTCATCGGTTGTAAGGTCGGTGCGATGAACCGTCTACCCGCAAGTTTCTTCGTCTCTGTTGCATATAATTGCTGGGCTTTTCGTCGGCTTGGCGTGATTCTTGATGCAAAAACGGGAGAGATCAAACGATGGTTATATAAAGATAAGGAAGCGGACTATAAACAGTTAGCCCGAACCGCCGGTATACCGCTCACCGGAAAAGAAGTTCGACTAAATACACCAATTCCCGAAGACCAAATCCGTAAACTGAAGGTCGGCGATATAGTATTATTGAACGGTACGATGTATACCGGCCGCGATGCATTACATGCATATCTGGTAGAAAACGATTCTCCGATCGATCTCAACGGCGCCGCTCTATATCATTGCGGTCCCGTTATGCTTAAGAAGAACGAAAAATGGACGGTCAATGCTGCAGGCCCGACAACAAGTATCCGTGAAGAACCGTATCAAGGTGATGTCATTAAGAAGTTCGGCATACGTGTAGTTATCGGAAAAGGCGGAATGGGTAAAAAGACCCTTGCTGCGATGAAAGAACACGGTGCAGTCTATCTTAATGCAATAGGGGGTGCAGCACAATATTACGTTAAATGTATTGAAGACGTTACCGGCGTCGACTTCCTCGACGAATTCGGTATCCCGGAAGCAATGTGGCATTTCCAGACAAAGGATTTCCCTGCTATCGTTACCATGGATGCGCATGGCAATAGTTTACATGCCGATGTAGAAAAAGATTCATCCGTTGAGTTGGAAAAATTGGCGGAACCCGTCTTTTAGATGTGAAATGAAGTAACTGTATTAGTAACCGTTGTAATAATCACCGGAGTGATACACCATAAAATGCTGTACCAACCTGAATCCAAACCAAAGGAGAAATAATCATGAGTAAAGAAACACTCACTGTTACCGATAATAGGACCGGTAAATCGTACGAGATACCTATCGAGCATGATACCATTAAGGCAATGGACTTGCGACAGATTAAGGTAAAGGATGATGATTTTGGCATGATGGCATACGATCCCGGTTTTACAAATACCGCCTCGTGTAAAAGTAAAGTCACTTTCATCGACGGCGAAAAAGGGATTTTACGATACCGGGGATATCCGATCGAACAAATTGCCGAGAAGAGTAATTATCTCGAAACGGCATATCTTGTATTGTTCGGCGAATTGCCGACAAAGAAACAATATGAGGACTGGGTGTATAATATAACCCACCATACATTCGTTCATGAAAATGTTAAAACGTTTATGGACGGATATCAATACGATGCTCATCCGATGGGCATGCTTGTCAGTACTGTGGCAGCTCTCTCCACATTATACCCGGAATCGAAAAAGGTAGACGACCAGGATATACGCTTGCACCAGGTTCACCGGCTCATCGGTAAAATGCCCACGCTGGCGGCATATGCGTACCGCCACAAAATGGGATTCCCCTATGTGTATCCCGATAATGAGCTCAGCTACACCGGTAATTTCCTGAACATGCTCTTTAAAATGAGCGAACCGAAATATGAGGTTAACAAGGTGCTTGAACGCGCCCTTGATGTACTTTTTATTCTTCACGCCGATCATGAACAAAACTGCAGCGCCAACGCGATGCGAAGTATCGGCAGTTCTAATGCCGATCCGTACGTGGCAACGGCAGGTGCAGCGGCGGCGCTCTACGGACCATTGCATGGCGGTGCAAATGAAGCAGTGCTGAGAATGCTGGCAGAGATAGGCGATATAAAGAAAGTACCCGAATACATTAAGCGAGTCAAAGCGGGCGACTTCCGGCTTATGGGATTTGGACATCGTGTCTATAAGAATTATGATCCAAGAGCAAAGATAATCAAAAAGATGGCGGATGAAGTTTTCGAGGTTACGGGAAAAAATCCACTGCTCGAAATCGCTCTCGAACTCGAACGAATCGCTCTCGAAGACGATTTCTTCGTCAGCCGTAAATTATATCCGAATGTCGACTTTTATTCGGGACTCATCTATCAGGCAATGAAATTCCCGACCGATATGTTCGTCGTCTTGTTTGCAATACCGCGAACATCCGGCTGGCTGGCTCAATGGCTTGAGTTCCTCGATGGACCGGATCGAAAGATTGCGCGACCACGCCAGATATTTCTCGGTGAAGCAAGCCGCGATTATGTGGATATCGATAAACGGAAATAAACGACTATGAAGTAATTATACTGCCCGTTATCATACACGAGTTTCCCTGGTGACGGGCATCTTTATATTTATTCAATCATCAACATAAGGAGAACGTTGTTCATGCCAACCACAACAATTAACAATCTGGAATGTCATTATACTGACAGTGGAATAGAACATGCATCACCGGTACTATTCATCCACGGCTTTCCCTTCAATCAAGAAATGTGGAAAGAGCAAATCGAACTCCTCGCCGAGACACATCGCGTTATTACGTACGATGTTCGGGGGCACGGAAAAAGTCAATTGGGTGACGGGCATGTGCTCATTGATTTTCTCGTTGACGACCTGTTCGCTCTGATGGATCATCTCGGGATACATTCTGCAAACGTTGCCGGTTTATCAATGGGGGGGTATGTTGCGCTGCGCGGCATTGAACGTGAACCTAATCGTTTCTTATCCCTTGTGTTATGCAACACCAAAAGCGAAGCAGACACCAACGAAGCAAAAACAAAACGAGCCGATGCGATCCGGGCAATACAAAATAACGGGGTAGAAACATTTGCAGACAATTTTCTTAAATCCGTATTTGCACCGACCTCATTCGACAAGCGTCCCGAAGCGGTACGTAAAATACGAACTATGATCAAAAGCACTTCTCCCGATACTTTGTGCAGCACATTAATTGCACTCGCCGCGCGAACGGATACTACTGAAACGCTCACCAAAATAGATATCCCGGTATTAATACTCGTTGGAGAACACGATCAATTAACTCCACCTTCCGCGGCGCAAAATATGGCAAATAATTTACGGGATGCACAGATTCATATTTTACCGGATGCTGCGCACCTGAGCAATCTCGAAAATCCGGAAGAGTTTAATACACATTTACGCAATTTCTTTGAGTAATGTCCGGTAAGAAAAAGACATTTCATTATAAAGATATAAACGAACTGAACAATGCTATAATCTCCTGTAAACACTGTCCGCGGTTGGTTGAGTGGCGCGAATCTGTGGCTGCAATCAAACGACCTCAGTATTCGGCGTGGGATTACTGGGGAAAACCGGTGCCGGGTTTCGGAGATATCAATGCAGAGTTGTTGCTTGTCGGACTCGCACCTGCAGCGCACGGAGCAAACCGCACGGGACGGATGTTCACCGGCGACCGGAGCGGCAACTGGCTCTACGGTACGCTTCACACGTTCGGATTTGCAAGCCAGCCCGAATCTCTATCGAGAGACGACGGAATGGAACTTCGCAACTGTTACATAACAGCCGCAGTGAGGTGTGCCCCGCCGGCGAACAAGCCGACCAGAGAAGAATTTGAGAATTGCCGCCCCTATTTATTAAACGAACTGAGGTTGCTTACAAATATACGTGTGATCGTTGCACTTGGAAAAATAGCATTCGATTCGGTCATTATGTGTTCGAAAATGCTTCAATGGAACACATTTTCGAAAAAACCGCAATTCAAACACGGACAGCAAGTAAAAATCCGTGAAAATTTGTATCTTGTAGCATCGTATCATCCGAGTCAGCAGAATACGTTTACCGGGAAATTGACCAGGGAGATGTTTGACAATATCTTTAAGATAGCGAAAAATTGTTTAGCTACTAATTAATTATTTAAATCACAATCCAATGAAAACACCAATTCAAAAAGAAATAAACAAAATAGTTAACCAACTTAGGCAAAATTATAAACCCGATCTGATACTGCTGTTTGGATCACACGCACGAGATTCTTCCCATTTAGATAGTGATATAGATCTCCTTTTGGTAAAGAATACACGCCGCCGACCTATCTGGAGACGCGTTGATGCTCTAAAAATTATCGAATCTGAATATCCGGTAGATGTGGTTATCTACACACCTAAAGAATTTGCAATGTTGAAAAAAAGGGGGAGTGGATTTATACGCGACGTTCTAAGTCACGGAAAGGTTCTCTATGAAAAACAATAAACAAATCGTTGAAATCGCAGAAAACTGGCTCACATTTGCACTTGACGATTATAAAATTGTTGACAAGTTAATCAGCGATGGTGAGACATTCTATCGGACAATTTGCTTTCATTCCCAACAATACGTTGAAAAAATCTTAAAAGGAATATTAGAGCATATTGGCAGCATACCACCGAAAACTCATGATATTCAGATTTTAGCAAGACTCGTAGATCAAAAAGGTTTCAAAGTCCCGCTCACAAAAGAAGAAATGGTATTTCTCAAATCAGTCTATATAGAATCGAGATATCCACCTGATGTCGGATTACTCCCGAAAGGTGAACCGGATATGCACGATGCCGAGTATGCATACAAAATAATAAAAAAAATAAAGAAATGGATCACCACAGACAATGATAACCGAGACAATGATAACGTAGACAATGAACACAAAAAAGATGAAAATTCGTAGCAATCTAAATATCACCCGCCGCTTCCGACGCCTCCGTGTGACCGAACCATTACGCTCAATGGTACGCGAAACCGAACTAACGGTGAACGATTTTATCTATCCCCTGTTTATTGTGCCGGGCAACAAAATACGTAAACCGGTTTCATCTATGCCGGGAGTGTTTCAGCTCTCCATCGATGAAGCAATCAGGGAATGCAGCGAGGTTTACTCACTCGGCATACCCGCGGTGATACTATTCGGGATTCCCGAACACAAAGATGAAAAGGCAAGCGAAGCGTACGATGAGAACGGCATAATTCAACGCGCCGTGAGAGCGTTTAAAAAAGAAATTCCCGGTCTCCTTATAATCACCGATGTGTGTCTATGTGAATATACTTCGCATGGGCACTGCGGTATAATAAAAGACGGCGAGATTGCAAACGACGAATCGGTGGAGCTTATTGCAAGGGAAGCGCTTACGCACGCCGAAGCGGGCGCCGATATGGTCGCGCCTTCGGATATGTTCGACGGCAGAGTACGGGCAATAAGAACAATTCTCGACGAAAACGATTATCCGAATTTACCGATAATGTCCTATGCAGCAAAATATGCATCGGCGTACTACGGACCGTTTCGCGAAGCGGCCGAAAGCGTTCCGCAATTCGGAGACCGTCGCTCCCATCAAATGGATCCCGGGAACAGCAATGAAGCAATACGCGAGGTTGAGCAGGACATTATCGAAGGCGCCGATATCATTATGGTAAAACCGGCGCTCCCTTATCTCGATATTATACGCAGGATCAAAGACCGATTCGAGATGCCGACCGCGGCATATAATGTAAGCGGCGAGTATGCTATGATAAAAGCGGCGGCGGAAAAAGGATGGCTCGACGGCGAACGCGTTATGATGGAAACTTTGTTGTCTATCAAACGCGCGGGAGCGGATCTCATACTTACATATTTTGCAAAGGATGCAGCGAAATATCTCAGGGATGAATCTTCATAATCATACGTTTCTTGTCACCGGCGCAACCGGTTTTGTCGGTTCTATGATTGCGAAGGAATTGGCAGATCGGGGTTTGGAGGTACATATATTACGCCGGAAAGGTTCTTCAAATACATTACTCGATTCCCTGCCGGTGCATCATCATACCGGCGACATACTCGATAAAGATTCGGTTCTTAATGCGATGAAAGATTGTACGGCAGTGTTTCATTGCGCCGGTTTTGTATCTTTCTGGAAAAAAATGAGAAGGAAGCAATACGAGGTCAACGTAACCGGAACGGAAAATGTATCATCGGCCGCACTCGAATCAGGAATCCATCGCTTTATACATACATCATCCGTTGCGGCATTGGGACCGGATGTCAGTGAAAGAATCACAACGGAAGAATCGCCGTTCGGATGGGATACGTACAACATTGGTTACAACATTTCGAAACACGAAGCCGAATTACGAATAATAGAAAAAGTAAAAAACGGATTGAATGCGGTTATTGTGAATCCATCCACCATAGTCGGACCGGGCGACGTTAATATGCACGGATCGGCAATTGTTTCGAATGTCATTGCCGGACGTGTGCCGTTTTTTATTGAAACACCGATGAACATTGTCGATATCGATGATGTTGTGCAGGGTCATTTACTTGCATTTGAAAAAGGAGAAATAGGAGAAAGATACATTTTATCGGGACACACGCTGCCGTTAGGTGAACTTCTAACAAAGATCGAACAAATCGCCGGCGGAAAAGCCCCGCGGAAAAAAATTCCTTTTCCAATAGCATATTTATTCGCAGCGATCGTTGAGTTTTTTGGCAGCATTTTAAATAAAAAACCATTGGTGACACGCGAATTACTCCGGGTGGGAAAATATCGTCAGGAATTCTCCTGCACAAAAGCCGAGAGAGAATTGGGATATAAACGAACTCCGCTGGAGGATACAATCCGTAAAACGGCGGAGTGGTTAAATTGATGGATGAATGATTGAATGGTTGGTTGGTTGGTTGGTTGGTTTATGCTAATTCATGGATCGTAATTCAAAAAAAGAGGAACTATGCAAACAAAAAAATCACAAGAACTCTTTCAACGCGCACAGAAAGTTTTGCCCGGCGGCGTTAATTCACCGGTGCGGGCTTTCAAATCGGTAGGTCGTGATCCAATATTCATCCAGCGGGCAAACGGATCGAAAATGTGGGACGTCGACGGAAATATGTATATCGATTATATCGGGTCGTGGGGACCGATGCTGCTCGGACATGCACACCCGGATGTGGTAGACGCGGTAAAACAAGCAACCGAAGGCGGTCTTAGCTTCGGTACACCTTCGGAAATGGAAGTATTGATCGGCGAGCTTATATGTGAAATGGTACCGTCTATCGATGTCGTCCGGATGGTGAACTCCGGTACGGAAGCCACCATGAGTGCCATACGCCTGGCACGGGCTTATACCAATCGTGATAAGATCATAAAGTTCGAGGGATGCTATCACGGACACGGCGACTCGTTTTTAATTAAAGCAGGATCGGGAGCGTTGACGCTCGGTACACCCGATAGTCCGGGAGTAACCGAGGGCACCGCTCGGGATACACTGATCGCTCAATTCAATAATATACAGTCCGTCAAAGAATTATTCGAAAACAATAAAGACACGATAGCAGCCGTAATAATTGAACCGGTTGCGGGAAATATGGGATGCGTAGCACCGTCGGATTCGTTTTTAGACGATCTGCGCAACGTATGCACAAAAAATAATGCGCTATTAATATTCGATGAAGTAATGACGGGATTCCGTCTTGCTCGCGGCGGCGCGCAGGAGTTGTTCGGTGTAACGCCCGATCTCACCACATTGGGGAAAGTAATCGGAGGCGGCATGCCGGTGGGTGCATACGGCGGCAGACGCGAGATAATGTCGATGATTTCGCCTTCCGGTTCGGTTTATCAGGCAGGTACGCTCTCGGGTAATCCGATTGCAATGGCAAGCGGGTACACAATGCTTACGTATATAAACAAACATAACGATCTTTACGATGCCCTTGAAAAGAAAGGGGCGGCAATAGAGGAAGGCATCCGGAATGTTATCTCCAGGAAGTCATACCCCGTCTCGGTAAACCGCGTCGGATCGATGTTCACGTTATTCTTCACCGATAAAGTAGTGAACGATTTTGAAACTGCATCGTCGTCCGATAGAGATAAATTTGCAGCATACTTTGGATCGATGTTAGAACAAGGCATCTATATCCCGCCGTCGCAGTTTGAAGCTGCATTTATTTCAACGGCGCATACCGACGGCGACATTGAACAGACATTAAGCGCCGTAGAGGTAGCTTTGGAGAAAGTGTTCGGGTGAA
>PWYR01000135.1 GCA_003567775.1 Ignavibacteriales bacterium
AAGCAGTAGCATGAGCAATTCCCATCTCATTCTTTTCAGTTAATATCGGTTAAGAACGGTTAATAGCGGTTAAAAACGGTTGCCCTTGCCTCCGCAATCTTTCATTTACACCTTGCTTCAGCAAGGTGAAAAAAGCAAAAACCAAACCTTCCCGTTCGGGCTGAAGCCCGAACGGGAAGGGGGAGTACGCACTTTTTCACCGCGATAAATCGCGGTGTTAATGATATTCACCAAATCGGGACGGAGATGGAAGACCGGTGAGTGATGCCTCTGACCTCTGACCTTTGATATCCGACCTTTGATCTCCGATCTCTGATCTCCGACCTCTGATCTCCGACCTCTGACCTCCGACCTCTGATCTCCGACCTCTGATCTCTGACCTCTGACTTCCGACCTCTGCCTTCCGCCCTCAATCCCCCACTCCCAACTCTCTTTCTTCATTCCCCACCGTTATCACATCGCGGCAGCCCGCGTAGAACCCTTCTTTATAGGATTCGTAATGTAAATTTTCTTTCTTTATTTCATCTTCAGATTTGATGAATCCCTTATAGTAAACATCTTCATAATCGAGCTTAGGGTTTCGAAGTTTTTCCAGGAGATCGTTGACATCGTATGTCTTGACCATATGATCGCCGCATTGTTGTCCATCAAGAAAACCTTGATGATATGATTTATCCTGTGATTTCACGTGCGCCTCCTTTAATTAAGGTGCCTCTTTTATCCTGCAACTTATATATCAATGTATGGTTTTTATGATGTCCTGTCAAGTGAAGGGTTCGGAGTTCTATGTTCGCAAAATTGGTATTACACAGATTATTATTCTTTTCAAATTTGCTTGCATTTAAAGGGGTATTTCAATAATTTCTTTTGATATGCGGAATCCAATCATAATCATACATTACGGTGAAATTGCCCTGAAAGGGAAAAACCGTGGATTATTCGAAAAGCGCCTCCACAAGAATATACACGAAGCTCTTTCCGATGTTGATTATGCGGGAAGTATCCGGCGTGTGAACGGCAGGGTGATAGTATCGATTCCTGAAGACTGGGCCGATGTATCGTACCGTCAAACAGTGTTGCAGCGGCTCCGCGACGTTCCCGGCATTACGTATTTCGGCGTCGGGTTTGAAGTCCGGAGATCTATTGATGAAATAATCGAAGGGGTGATCACGTTAATGAAGGATGTTCCCGCGGGCAGCTTTAAAGTAGACACCCGCCGCGCCGATAAAGGATTTCCGTTGACGTCTCCGGAAGTTAATCAACGTGTAGGGCAGGCAGTTGTCGACCGGTTCGGATTGAACGTCAATCTCAGCAACCCCGATACTATTGTACGTGTCGAAATAGCGTACACCGGTGTATACATTTTTTGCGCGAGATATCGGGGAATCGGCGGGCTTCCGGTTGGGGTAAGCGGCAGGGTTGTTGCGATGATCTCGGCAGGATTTGATTCGCCGGTTGCAGCATATCTCATGATGAAGCGCGGTGCGCGTGTATACTTTGCTCATTTTCATAGTTATCCTTATGTATCGCGGAATTCGATCGATCAAGTTCACTCGTTGGTAAAACGGCTCTCGGATTTTCAGCACGAGTCTGTATGCTATATGATACCGATTGCCGAAATACAAAAAAAGATAATAGCGGTCGCACCGCCGCAATATCGTGTGTTGTTATACCGGCGTGCTATGGTTCGCCTTTCCGGGCATATTGCAACACAGCAAAAATGCGAGGCGCTCGTTACCGGTGAAAGTCTCGGACAGGTTGCATCCCAGACATTACGGAACATACGCGTCGTTGATGAAAGTGCTGCGATACCAGTCATTCGTCCGCTCATCGGCATGGACAAGGACGAGATTATCTCACTTGCCGGAATCATCGGAACCGAATCTATATCGGCTAAACCGTATGATGATTGTTGTTCGTTCCTTATGCCCCGTCAGGTCGAAACGTGGGGATCCATAAAAGATATAAGTGAAATCGAATCCACGATCGATACTGCCGAAGAGTACGAACAAGCGATAAATAATGCAGAGAAGCTTACTGTTACAAACCGCTATGCCGGCGATATAGCTTATCAAATTTAAAAATATTGTCAATGTTCCTGGATAATGACTATGCCAACTGATAATAAAGAAAAACGGTCGCTCTATCAACAGTTCGGACTTGTTGAGCAATTGCAAGTAGTTGCGTCGACGGCAGTAATTGTCGCAATGATTACCATTATCAGCATTTATCTTCTCTCGGGGAAGGAACTAACATATCTCGATTTCATGACCATCGTGGTTGTCGGTGTGTTCGGATTTGTGAGTGTATATTTTTCGGTAGAATACGGTCGCAAACTCGAGGAACAACGCCGAGAGATGCATGCCATTAACACAATTTCGGAAGCAATGTCTAATTCAGTTAACGCTAATGATATTTTAGTAAATGCTCTCAAGACTGTCGTAGACTTGCTTGATGCAGATTACGGGTGGATTTATCTCGAGCAGGGAAATAAACTACAGCTCGAATACAATGAAGGTACGAAAGTCGATATTATCAAAGTGGTTGAAGAATCACGTGCTGTGAAACCGGATTGGAGAAAACCGATAATAAAGTGGGAGCGTATGCGCAACGATTCGGAATCTATTCCCCCGCAACTGCGGCGCATCGGTATACGGATCTGGATTTCCCGGCCGCTTGAGACATCCGACGGGTTTGCGGGTGTTCTGATGCTTGCCGGTAAAGATAGTAAGAAGTTCAATGAGAAACAGATGAACCTCCTCTCGGTTTTTGTCAGTCAAATCGACATCGCTCTCGATAATGCGCAATTATATGAGAAGTTGAATGTATCGAAGCAGCTTTACGCCGACCTTTTTGAATACTCTCCCGATATGTATCATATCATCGATAGGGACGGTAAAATAGTAAGCTGCAATCAGACCGAGGTGCAAGTACTGGACTATACAAAAGATGAATTGATCGGCGCTGATATTAGAATATTATATCCCGAGGAATATCACCCGCAATTGAAAAAACGCCTCGATCGAATTTTTAATAAAGGAGAAAACCTTACCGGTATAGAAGAACGTATCAGAAGGAAAGACGGCCGTCTTGTCGATGTGAGCGTTAATACTTCGCTTATGTATAAAGATTCACAGCCGGTAAAAGTGCGTGTTGCTATGCGGAATATTACCGAAAATAAAATGATGCAGGAGAAATTGCTGCAAGTACAGCGAATCGACAGTCTCGGTAGTCTTGCAGGCGGTATCGCTCATGATTTCAACAATATTATTGTCGCTATTCTCAATGCTGCATCGATAATGAAACGGAAAATGAAAAAGGATGCTCCATGGTTTGACTATGTTGATTTGATTGAATCTTCATCACGGCGCGGCGGTGCGCTGACCCAACAACTTTTAACATTTGCGCGGCAAAGCAATGTCACCTACCATCCGGTCGATGTTAATGATGTAGTCCGGGAAACAATGCGGCTTATGGAACGCAGTCTCGATAAAAGTATCGTGATACAATCGAATTTAACCGGTGAATCTGCTATAGTCGAAGGAGACGAACGGCAGTTGCAGCAGGTATTAATGAATATCATACTCAATTCCCGTGATGCAATGCCGCAGGGGGGCGCCGTTACTTTATCAACCTCTATAGAATTTCTTATTCAGGAACGTATTTTAACGCCCCACAGCGAAGAAGGAAAATATGTTATCGTATGCATCCGGGATACCGGTATCGGTATGAACGAGGAAACGAAAAAGAATATCTTTGAGCCGTTCTTTACGACGAAAGAGGCGGGAAAGGGAACGGGACTTGGTTTATCCGTTGCATACAGTATAGTTAATAAACATAAGGGGTTCATCACTGTTGAGAGTGAACCGGGCAGGGGGTCGATTTTTTATATTTATTTGCCGCTGCTCGCATTGGAAGATCGAAAACAGGATGTAATAAAACCATCAACCCGGAAAGTGACAGGCGGGACGGAAAAAATTATTGTCATCGAAGATGATATTTTGGTGGGTAGGATGATCAGGGATATGCTTAGCGAACTCGGTTACGACGTAACGTTATGCGATTCGGGTGAAGAAGGTCTCCGGGAACTAAAATCCAAAGACAACCGGTTCGATTTACTGATACTCGATCTGAATATGCCGTATGTAAGCGGTCGGGAAGTATTGCTCGAGCTGAGGAAATTTAATGAAACCCTCCCCGTTATTATATCGACCGGATACGGCGAATACATTCTGGATGAACAAAATCTCCGGGATGGGATTCAGGCGTATATCAAAAAACCTTATGACGAGTACGAATTCGGTAATCTTATCCGCCGGGTTCTTGATGGTTATAAGCACTCAATGGTAGAATAAGTTAAATCGTTTTCCGGATCTGTGCGTACAATGTCTCCTGGTCAAGCACGGGAAGATACTCATTATAGTCCAGACCCTCCTCAAGAATATATTCGGTTAACAGTACACGGATTTTTTTAATAAAATCGTGAGTATCCCACGGTTTGCCGATGTACCGGTCGATATTCGCCTTATTGATCGCCTCAATGGTATCTTCGTGTGTCGCAAGACCGGTGAGAAGGAGTTTTTTCGTATGGGGGAAACGGTCGTCGTCGTTTACTTCGCTTAAAAACTCAACGCCGCTGTTTCCCGGCATAACATGATCGCAAATAATAACCGCAGCATACCCGCCTTCGTTGTCGATTTCGTCGAGAATTTTTGCAGCTTCGCCGGCGGATTCACAGAAATAAATTTTAATGTGATCGCGGAAAAACTGTAACTCTTTCTTCAATGTTGCAAGAATATCGCGTTGGTCGTCGACGCAGATAATGTTCGGTTTAGCCATTGTTATCTCCTATGGGTATTGAAATAGTGAACAGTGTATTACCCGGCCGGCTATCAACCGTTATCCTGGCGCCATAACCGTCAAGAATTCTTTGAACGATAGTCAAACCGAGACCTAAGCCGAATGAAAGCCCCTCAATTTTAGTGGTTACATTAGGTTGAAAAATTTTATCTTTAATTTCTGCGGGTATACCGGGACCGTTATCTTTTACGGTCACGACAATTTTTCGGTTCTCCAATCCGGAGGTAATTTCAAGCTGCGGATCGACCGTTTTTGCATTAAACATGCTCTCACAGGCATTTTTAATGAGATTAGACCAAACCTGTATCATCTCGCCGGCATTTGCAATAATAGGTGGTAATGATGAGAAATGCAAGTCTACGCTTATTTTTCGGAGATCGCTTTGTAATAAGGTTAAAGCTTCTTTGATGGTTTCATTGACGTCTATCTGCTGATCGCGTTGAGTGCGTTGAACGCCAAGCTCTTTGACCGATTTTACAACATAGGTTGCGTGATGCGCTGCAACCAGCATATCCTTTATTGTTGCCCCTGTTTCCCAATATGCGCTAATGTCCGGTATAAGTTGTTTGAGCCGGTCTTCAAGTTTTGAAAGATCCGATTCGGAAACGCTCGTTTGTGCAAGCGCCTCAGCGTCGACGTCCGTGAGTTTAAATAGTGCTTTATATCGTTTCTGGCGTGCGCGTATTTCACTGTTCGAAAGAGATCGCCCTTCATTTAAACCCGTTTGGAAATATTGCAACATATCGGGGCTATGAGCACCTATAATCCCGGAAATTTGTTCACCGAGCCATTGGGTGTTTTTTTCAAGTACGGCAATTGCATTGTTTAATTCATGAGCTATTCCCGCAGCCATTTGCCCGAGTGAAGCAAGCTTCTCCGATTGAATCAGTTTTTTTAAAGTTTTTTCCTTCTCTGCACCGATTTCCATCATCCGCGTCTGCCGGAATGTTAGTTCGTTTACAATAACCGGAAGGAACTGTTCGGAGAGACTTGCATTGCCTCCCGCAAGATAGACCGCATCTTTATAGCCGATATAGGCGAGGACGGAATCCTCAAGCGCCATTGTATTTGTCATGGTTTTTGATGTTGAGAAAAAACTGTTTACACCGACAAACATATACGGCGTCGCGATAAAGAATTCAACTTCACTTCCATCGGGATTAATACCGAAACCCCGCAGTTTCCCTTTCTTAACGAGGAACAACCGGTCGTTAAATTGATCCTGTTTAAACAGAAATTCATCTTTTGGAAGTGTGATAACGCGCTTCGGATCTGAAAAATATATATCGATCAGAAACTGTGTGTGAAAGTTTTTTATAAATTTACTCATAACACATCAATGACGTCGGCAAGAATATATAAATAAAAATATGCGAGCGTAAGACCGACCACCCCGACGATAATTCCCATTTTTAGCATATCGTTTGTTTTAAAAAATCCTGATGCATACGATAGAGCATTCGGCGGTGTACTGATCGGCATTGCCATTCCAAGCGAACAGGCAAATGCAACCGTTAGAACGATATACCGCAGTCCGCCTATACCATACAGCTCAGGCAGACTTGTTCCCAGCGCAACCATAATCGGTAAAAGCAGATTAGCGGTCGCTGTATTCGAGATGAAATTCGACAAAATAATCGTAATAAGACAAGCAAACGCAACGATCAACATCGGCGCAAAATTTCCGAGCGGGATACTTGCAACTATACTCTCTGCAAGACCGGTGCGCTCGAGTGCAAGTCCGAGTGCGAGACCTCCTGCAACGAGCCAGAGCACGTCCCAGCTAATTTTCCGCAGGTCCTCTTTATTGATTATTGTCGTGATTGAAAAAATCGCAACCGGTATAAGCGCTACGATGTATGCATTCATACCGTGCAGAAAATCAAGCAGCCATAGAATGAGCGTTACAGCGAACGTGCAATATACGACGATTGCCTTCCAGTTCCTGAGGAACTTTCCACCGATTTTGAGGTTAACCGTTTCGGTTTCTACCGGGTAAATGCGGAGCAAGATAAACCAGAGAAATGCAAGCATTATGATAACGAACGGCAGCGCAAACGCCATCCATTGACCGAATCCGATTGCATATTCACCGGTGAGATACCGCACGGCGATAGCATTGGGCGGCGTGCCGATGATCGTTCCGATTCCGCCTATGTTTGCGGAAAAGGGCACTGCCAGCCCGAATGCGATTTTTCCCCTGTCGCCGGGCTTGAATAATGTTAGTACCGGTACCAGTAATGCCAGCATCATTGCAGTTGTTGCGGTATTGCTCATAAACATAGAGAATAGTGCGGTGATTGCAATTATTCCTATTAAAACAAACCTGGGATTATTGCCAAACGGTCTGAGCAATACATTGGCAAGGTTGAGGTCGAGACGGTATTTGGTTGCGGCCATTGCAAGGAAAAAGCCGCCGAGAAACAACATTATAACGGGGGATGCAAACGTCCCCATAATATCCTGATAACGTATCAGCGTACCGAAAACCGCCTCTTCACTTCCCGTCTGAAATAAAATAAAGCTCTGATCCGAGACAGTCGTCAGCAGTAATACCATAATCATAATCGAAGTTGCATAGATTGGCACCGGTTCCAGTATCCAGAAAAGAGCTGCAAGAATAAATAGTGCTATTACTCGGTGTTCAACAATAGTTAAGTCGTCAATCGGTATAAAAGAGGTCGGTACGAGCCAGACAATCAACGGAATGATAATAGAAATATATAATTTTAGGTTTTTCTTCATTAGCGGAGATATTAAATTTACAGATTCGTACTAATATGCCTAAAAAAAAACGTTTTATCAACAGATGAAAATGTAAAGAAAAATCCTTATCATTAATTATGTTGATATTATGCTAAAATGAAGAATATTCTGGATGAGAAATTTTGTTGTAGTATTAGTAGTATCTTTTATTGTGCAGGTGGCTGCCTCTCAAATTCGTACCGAACCAAAACATACAATCAGTGCCGGGGCGGGCTATACATCTCAGTTTTTTATAGATCACCATGCATCACCGTTGCGGTATCAGGATACGGCAGTGCCCGTTTCTGTGCAATATGTGCGTAACACCGCCCGTGGTCATCACCGGATTGTGTTTGGATACAATACAGGGACATTTACGCCGTCCGGCGTACGGCAGGAAAGGATGTTTGAAGAGTATTTTCGCATACAAGTTCAAGGCGGATACGTTCACCACATAGCATCGCTTTTTGACGACCGGGTACGATTTTTCGGTGGTTTTTATTTTGATAACTTTTTTACTCATCGCGATCATTATTATTTCCAGGACAGAAACGAAATTTTTGCAGAATATATAACTTCGTTCCATCCTTCCATCGAGGCGTATTATATGATCGGGAAGCGGGGCGAGGTGCGGACGAGGCTGGCTGCCTCGGTTGTCGCATTGATATATCATTCACCCTATTCGGTCCGGGGACCGGTACATGGTACTTTTCAGTTTTTCGATTCGTACCGGCAAATGGAAGCGCTGCTATCATTCCGGCATCTGATAACAAGCCGGGTTCAGATCGAAATGACATATAACTTTGATTACTATCGACACGAGACGCCGCAGGAATTCAAATCGGCTCGCGATCAATTTATGGTGTTGTTCGGGTACAGGATATAATGTATGACTAAAGTGAACCAAACGGCTTTAATAGTATTCATCCTTATTATCGTTGCATTTTCGGGATGCAGCGAGCTTTTCATCAATCCCGATATTCCGACTGAACCGGTAGAGATTTTCAATCTGGTATGGAATGAATTCGACCGCTATTATCCGTTTTTTATCGATAAGCAGGTTGACTGGGATTCGATCTATACGGTGTACAGCCCCCGGATAAATAATGATCTAAACAGTCAACAGTTATTTCAAATTATATCGGAAATGTTGGCGTTACTCAGGGATGGGCACGTTAATGTGTATACTCCCTATGGAACGTCGTCATATACCGGTTGGTACGATCAATATCCTCAAAACTTCTATTTTAATTTTATAGAAAACAGGTACCTGCCATCTGACAAAAACGTGACCGGTAATGGAAATATCCATTACGGGAAAATCGGTTCCATAGGGTACATTTATATCGAAAGTTTTGCCGGTGACGGAAGTTGGGCTGAATCTATTGATGAGGCAATCGAAGAACTAAAAGATCTCAACGGGATTATCGTCGATGTTCGCCATAACGGCGGGGGAAGCAGTGCGAATGCAAACTTCATTGCCGGACGCTTTACCGACCGGCGGCGTGTGTATTCCTATGTTCAATACCGGAACGGTCCCCGGCATACGGATTTTACAGGTTTACGGGAACGAACGATTGCTCCCGGCGGAAAAACACAGTATCTTAATCCGGTAGTATTGCTGACAAATAGATCTACATTCAGCGCCGCCGAGGATTTTACGCTTGCGATGAAGGAACTGCCGCATGTTACGCATTACGGGGATACCACCGGCGGTGGGTTGGGAAATCCGGTGTTTCGGGAACTGCCGAACGAATGGGGATATCGTCTTCCGGTGTGGCGGCAACTCCCGACGGATCTAACTCAGTTGGAAGGAATAGGCATAGCGCCCGACTTGCAGATTAACATTATCGGTCGCGATCATCAATTGCAGATCGATACGATTCTTGAGCACGCGATTGATTTTCTGAAAAACCAATAAATGTACAGAGGTGTTAGATGTGTAAAAGAAGTAACATCGGTACGCTCACCATTTTACTTGTATTAATCAGCGTACCGCTGATCGCATTGATTACGATATGGTTTTTTATTCTTCGTTCCCCGGAACTTTTAACTATCGAGTTTGATCAACCGAAGATTGTATCCGAGGGATATCGCGGCGGTACGAGTTACATATATCTGATGAACCTCGACGGTTTGGACCGGGTACGTTTGTTTGAAGGCAGTATGCCAGATGCTTCGCCCGCCGGCAGACGAATTGCTTATGTTGCGGATAAAGAAGGCAGATGTCTCCATCTCTTTTCATTCGATACGATGGATGATATATGCCTGACCTCTCCGGTTCCGGTGCGAAACCCGCGCTGGTCTCCAGACGGAGTAAGGATCACGTTCACTTCGGTTTTCGATGGTATTCATCAAGTATTTGTCATCAACGTCGGAACGGCGGATGATACCGTACATTCTTCTTATATGAGAAAAATTACCGATGAAAAATCCGGGGCGATGCTGCCTGCTTTTTCGGGTGACGGGGAATGGATTTATTACAACCTGCCGTTTCGACATCGAAACCTGGTGCGCATAAATATCAGCGGGCGGGGAAATCCGGAACCGGTTTCCGAGACACGCTCCGACTGGTACAGCCATGCATCGGTTCATCCGGTAGATGAAGGGATAGTATTCAGCGGGGTGCGGTCGAGGAGATTATATTATCTAAAAGAACCTGGCGGCAGACGGGAAACGCTTGTATCGATGCCTGTAACGGCAGATCCGATTTTGTTTCCCCGCTGGATTCTTGGCAGCAGGGAGATAAT
>PWYR01000161.1 GCA_003567775.1 Ignavibacteriales bacterium
CCGATCCCGAATGGAGTGACACTTCCTATTCCGGTAATTACTGCTCTTTTCATATCTTTGAATCCCTGGTTAATGAATATACCGTATGTATAACATGCGGAAATAATTTCGTTAAAAAAGCCGATGCATATCTTGTCGAATTCTTCGAAAGAAACCGGTAAACAAAAGAGCCGGTAAAAATTCGGGAGCTGAATTCCTGCTCCCACACACGTCTGAAATATTGGACAGTTCTCTCCCTGTTCCAATTATTTTTAATACCTTCCCTCATAACATCCGCGGCTAAAAGACCGCTTTTTAAAGCCATTGCATTACCGTCCCCGCAAAAGGGATGGATCGATCCGGCGGCATCACCTATACATAGAATCTCTTTAAACTTCGGTGATCGAATACCGAACGAAAGATTACTGCATGTAATTGAAGACGACTTGTTTTTCATTGACTCAATACGTTTGCGGAGAAGTGGATCCTTATTCGATATTTCTTTCAATAATGTTTCTATATTTCCATCGTGCGATTTTATAACGTTTGAATCGATCAATCCGCATACATTAATTAGACCGCGCTCAATGGTTGCGATGCCGACATAGCCATACGATGTAAAATATAATTCTACGGTATTATTCAATCCGGGACATTCGGCATGGAACTTAAACGCAACGGCGCCTGAATTCTTCGATCCGTTCTTGCCCGGACGGACAAGTAACGACTCACTGCCCGATTTCGCACCCGTTGCACCAATCGCGTAGGGTGTGCTAAATATTTGTTGCTCACCCGTTTTTCTTTTTTGTGCTGTCAGAATTACGTGACCGTTGTTAACACCGGCGTCCGTTATCTCGAAACCCTTACGTACAATCACTCCTTTTTTCTCTGCAATTGTCAATATTGTCGAATCGAATTTTATTCTCGATAAACCGTATGCGGGGATGTAAAAAGTCGTACGGACAGGTGTACCGTCGAACGAAACGGTCAACTCGAAAATGGGCGAAGGATCGTGTGAAAGGAATTCCTGTCTTCCATTAATAGCATCCAAATACGAGAGACAATCCGGAGAATAGAACTCACCGCAAATTTTATTTTTTACGCTTTCTTGCTTCTCAATGATTGTTCCTGAATATCCGGCATCTGCAAGAGCAATCCCCGCGGTGGCGCCCGCAGGTCCTCCTCCAATGATCAATATGTCCGTTGATTCGCTTACCATTGTTTTTTCCGTATCACCAACCCGAATCGAAATGACCAGTGTCTTACAAAATTATAATCCGCAAAATTTGATGAACCGAGGATTTGCCGAATTTCTGAAAAAGAGATAGCACGACGAAGCGAAACGATACCGTCATTCTGCGTAATTGGACTGCGGACAAACATGGAAGAAAACAATTTGAAAAAAAGTAACGGAATTCTATGTCTGAGCAGATCATTGATCACAACGGCATAACGGGCAACACGATACATTTCGCTCATAAGTTCAAGAGCACGGTCATAATAATGGTGCAAAAGCAAATTCGATATCACGATATCAAACGAGTTGTCTTTGAAAGGCATCTTGAACGCATCTGAAACAATAAAATTTAATTGCGAATTGTCCGGGTTACGGTGTTTTGCGAGTTGAAGGAAACGGTGTTTAACATCCAATCCCGTGAGAGCGAAATTATCATGTTGTAATTTGAAATTCCTCAAGATTGTAAAAGCCAGGTCGGCCGAGCCAGCGCCGATATCCAAAAGGGAAAGGCGCCGATCCCGGGGATAGCCGTGAAGGAGTTTATATAACGTTTTCTTGTATACACCGAATCCACCGAAAAAACGATTAATTCTTAGCAGATCATCAAATGTCTTCTCTACTTCCCGGATGGGGATCTCATCCCGATCCAGGATTTCCTCATTCTCAATTCTTTCCGGTACCAGGATTTTGTCTAAGCTCATATTAATAATTTTATGGAGTTCCTGTTTTTCAACATATCAAATTTATTGTTGGTTCCGCCCCTCTACAATAGGGTAACCGGGCTATTACATACGCTCCCGCATTTGAATTTCTCACCACTTTTCAGTAGATTTAGAAATCCATATATTTGACGGGCAAGGAGTAGAAATTGATTTATAAACTTATTCGACGGACTATCCTCTATAGTTTATTCTGCTTTGTTTTATCGCAATCTGCGACGGCGGGAGGACAATCTATATTCTCATATATTCATAACGATGCAAGCGCGCGTATGGCGGGCATCGGCGGGAGTGCGGTTGCGATGCGGCATGATCCTTCGATGATTTTCTATAATCCCGCGGGCTTGTACGGTATGCACTCCCCGCAAATATCGCTCAGCTACTTCCGTCACATTATCGATATCAATACCGGTTTTTTATCATACTCACAGGAATTTAAGGACTATGGCTGGTTCGGCGCCGGCATCGCTTATGTCGACTATGGATCGCAGACTGAAGTCGATCATCTCGAGAATGTTCTCGGAACTTTCAACTCCACCGATTTAGCTTTCGTAATGAGCTATGCGAACACCGTATTCGATGAGAATCTCTTTGTCGGATTAAGCACAAAATTTTTCTACTCATCCCTCACCCCCGATCATATATCGACCGGCATTGCACTCGATATCGGTATGCAATATCATATACCGCATCAGGAACTGACGATCGGCGCAAGTGTACTGAATTTTGGAAGACAGATCACCCCCTATGAAGAAACACGCGAATCGCTTCCGCTCGATTTTAAGATCGGCGTATCGAAGGGTCTCGAGCATTTGCCGCTGGTACTGAGTGTTAACTTTCATCATCTAAACGACGACGCCGGCGAAACTATGAATCGGCTCCGCGGATTTACGATTGGCGGAGAGTTTACCATTACCGATGCAGTGCAGCTGCGTTTAGGTTACCGGAATGAAATGCGTCAGGATCTGCAGATCGGATCGACAATCGGACTTGCCGGATTTTCTGCCGGATTTGGCATCCATGTGCAATCATATAGTTTTGACTACGGATTCACATCGCTCGGAAAAATAGGGTCAATGCATCATATCTCTTTAAGGCACTCGTTTAAATAAGCCAAGTATCAACCAACCCGGGTAGGAGTACTATCTTTGTCACGGCGACAATAGATTGGGATTAATTTCCCGAACCACGCTTCCCTTGCTATACGGCGATTCGATATATCGATCCGCTAATCTGCGCGAACCCTGGTAATCGTCCATCGACCGTACCTTTCTGTAGTACTCGAGCGCTTTTTCCCGCTCATCCATTGCATCGTATATCATCCCCTTCCGCAGCGTTGCAAGTATAACAAAACCGGATTGCACGTCGCTGCCTATCTTTTCACTGTATTCAAGCACGGAGGAATAGTGGTCTAACGCTTCTTCTAAATAATTATTATTGAAGAGGTATTGCGCAACATAATATTCCGCCTCACGCACCGCCGGAAGGTGATAACCGTTTTGTCCGTTATTATATCTTTCTATGACCGATAAAAACGTCTCATAGGCATCATCCCACCGTCCGAGCGCCACATTGAAACGACCGTAATATCGCTGGAAAAGCGGATTTTGCGGAAACCGGGAATACAACTTCCGGGAAAGTTCAAATCCCTCTCGATATTTTTTCTCATTGAAATAAAGTATCTGCATCAAAAAATATGTTGCTTCGACGCCGGCATATCGCGCCCCCTGCGAAGCCATCCGCAACTGCTCAAGTCCTTCTTCTTTATCGCCTTTCGGGAAGAAAATTAAAAATGGTTTGACCCATGGAAACATATCCGGTATGACTGAGGCATAGTAGTTATAGATACCTTTTCCTAAAAGGATATCGGCATTATCGGGTGAGAGTTGTTCCGCTCTACGTACAATCGGCAGAGCCCGGCGCCCGTCGTTTGCCGCGCGTACCCACGATCCGCGATGCGCGCGCAATCGACCACGAAATCCGATCGCCCCCCCTTTAAAGAACAATGCACTGATATCGTGTGAGCGTTGTTTTAAAATATCGTCTGAAAGGTCTATTACCTTTTCAAGTTGATCAAAGAATCTATCGTCCAGTGATTCATCTTCTAAGTTAACGAGAATTCTCATCCAATCGACCATGGCGACAAAGAAATGACCGCCCGGATGTTTCGGATACATATCTACAATTTTTTGAAACGTAGCTCGCGCCTCATCAAGCTCATAGTTATAGACTTGCTCAATTCCCGTCTGCACGTACTCCTCAGTACGCCAATCGGGCAACCATTGAGATTGCACCGGCATATTTACTACAATGCCGGATAAAATGATGATTGCCGCGAGCCATCCTCCAATCGTTCTCAAATTGGTTCTATTTCGAAAAACGTTCCAGCTCTTCACGTATAAATCTGTCAACAGTCCAAACTCCTTCACCGATTATTATGGATTTTGATTTATAAATATATATTGTTCCGAGTATCAACACAACTGTTGTGATCAGACCCCCCTCAGGCCCGAATTCACCACCGGTCAGTATCGCCGGTCCCGATATAGAACTATCAAATAGCGATCTGCCTTCCAGAACCTGACCGCTTACCGGGTATGAATAAATCGTACCCTGAAAAAAATTCCAGGATACATGTATTCCGGTCGGGAACCACAGCGTTCGCGTTTTTAAATATGCAACCGACAGCCATACGCCCGCAAGAAAAATATTGAATAGCGCGAGCATTGAGACATTAGGATTCATCGAATGTGCAGCGCTGAATGCAACCGACATTATAATGACCGCTGCCGGAGCTTTGATCGATTCTACTAATGTTTGAAACGGATAACCCCTGAAGAAAAGTTCCTCACCGAAGCCCGCAAGTATAAAAAATAGCAGTGTTGTGGTTATTATCGCGAATATATCGAATGATCCAAATCCCCTCCATTCAAGTGCAATCCATCCGGCGCCGTACTGGGTCAAAAACACAACCGACATCATTATCCCGCCGATCAATATTCCCTGACCGATTTCGCGCGGCATGCGCCGGTGTACCGGTATCCCTACCGAATGCAATGGTCGCTTTTCGAACATTTTAAGCATAAAAACCGTTGCAATAAGGATGCATATTACAATAAGCAACGGCGAATAAAATACAAGATCTGAAATCACCATCGAAGCAAGAAAGAATACAATCGAGGTTACGGCAAACAGAATAAGTAGAAACAACAATATCCGCCAACCGGATCTGATATTACCGAGATCATCTAAAAATATATGTTGCAGATTCATGAACGATGTTCAGAGTTATTCAATGTTCGTTTAATCAGATTCCGAGATTATCAGACAGATATGCAGCAATCTGCGCATCGGCAACCCGCACCTGTTCCATGCTGTCACGATCGCGAATAGTAACAGACTGATCCTCGAGCGTTTGCGAATCGATCGTAATACAGAATGGTGTTCCCGCCTCATCCTGCCTTCGATAACGTCGTCCGACAGCCCCTTTATCGTCGTAGAAAACACGGTACCGTTTTTGCAAATCGGTCGCTATGGCGCGCGCCTTTTCGGGCATGCCGTCGCGATTCACCAGCGGAAACACGGCTGCGTTGATCGGAGCGATTCGGGGATGGAACCGCATCACGGTGCGCTTTTCCTTTTCAAGTTGCTCCTCGGCAAATGCACTTACGAGAAACGCCATAAACGATCTGCTTGCTCCCGCCGATGTCTCGATCACATACGGGATGTACTTTTCATTCGCCTCCTGATCGTAATATTTCATTGCTTTACCCGAGAATTTTTCGTGCTGTTGTAAATCGTAATCCGTCCGGTTGTGAATGCCCTCAATTTCTCCCCAACCAAACGGAAAGAGAAATTGAATATCAAATGCCTTCTTTGCATAGTGTGCCAGTTCGCCTGGTCCGTGCTCGTTATAACGCAAAAGATCGGGAGACATTCCGAGGTCTATGAACCACTGTATTCTCTGCTCTTTCCAGTATTCGAACCACTCATCGTCATCGCCGGGCTTCACGAAAAATTGCATTTCCATTTGCTCGAACTCACGTGTGCGGAATAAAAAGTTCTTTGTGTTGATCTCGTTTCGGAACGCCTTACCGATTTGTGCAATCCCGAACGGCACTTTCTGACGCGCGGCTGATTGCACATTGAAGAAATTGACATAAATACCCTGCGCGGTCTCGGGTCGTAAATATACGGTTGCCGAACTGTCTTCTACCGGTCCGACGAACGTTCTGAACATGAGATTAAATTTTCTCGCTTCGGTGAATGTATCTTTCCCGCCGCAATTCGGGCATGCACCGGATTCCGGCAGTTCATCGTTCCGGAAACGCGCGCGGCATTGTTTACAATCCACCATCGGATCGGTAAAGTGTTCAACGTGTCCGGATGCTTCCCAAACACGCGGATGCATAAGAATGCTCGCGTCGATTCCCTCAATATCCTCGCGCAATGTCATCGATCGCCACCATTGTTCTTTGATGTTGTTTAAAAGCTCAACGCCGAGCGGCCCGTAATCGTAGCAGCCGTTGAGTCCGCCGTAAATTTCCGAAGACTGAAAAACAAAACCCCGGCGTTTCGCCAGAGAAACGATTTTTTCCATTATTTTTGCTGCGTCTTTATTACCTTTGCTCAATTGATATTTCCCACAATTAATGAATCGATCATCTAATTCTTTACTACAAGCACAGTCAAAATGATTGCACTTTCATCCCGAATATGTATTGATAAATCTTCAGAGCGGCTGTCCTCACGTGCGCTGATTGAATATCCCAATGCCCGCACCGTGCGATGTATCTCAAAATTCAACAATGTCAGCGAAAGATCGGGCGGCGGCGTTACACGTAATTCGGATCTGACCCCCGGTTGAACAACCCGCTGCCGGATATTATGATCTTCAATAGTATATGAACGGAAGATCTCCATCAATGCACTCTGCAATGTATCTGCGTCGAATGCCGGCGCGACAGAATGTTTTACATCATATCCCCTGTCGTTTTGTTCGGCCATGTACCGCGTAATGAGAACTGCATTTGTCAAAACAAGTAAAAGGAATATGAACCGTTTAATCATCAGAATTTATTTGCAAACTCCGGTTTGCGTTTTTCCAGAAATGCTTTCGCTCCCTCTTTACTGTCCTCCGTCGCCGCGCACTTACCAAACAATGACGCTTCGAGTTCCAATCCCTCGGTGAGATTCGTTTCGTCGGTCATATTCACCGCCTTCAGCGCAAAACGAATTGCAATCTGTCCTTTCTTTGCAATGGTTGCAGCAATGGATTTCGCCTCTTCAATGAGTTGCGCTTGAGGAACTACTTTATTTACCAGTCCGATCCGGTATGCCTCGTTTGCATCGATATGATTGCCGGTAAGAATCATCTCGTGGGCAATTCCTTTCCCGACAAGCCGTGCTAATCTTTGGGTGCCGCCATAACCGGGAATTATACCGAGATTGACCTCGGGTTGACCGAATCGCGCAGTGTCGGATGCTATCCGTAGCGTACATGCGAGGGCAAGTTCGCACCCGCCGCCGAGCGCGAATCCGTTAATCGCACCTATTACCGGTTTGCCTAAATTTTCTATCAAAGTAAAAATATCCCGACCGCCTTTTGCAAACTCTTTTCCCGACTGTTCGTCAAGTTCAATCAGTTCGCCGATATCCGTACCGGCAACGAACGATTTTTCACCTGCACCGGTGAGAATGACAACATATACGTCGTCGTTCGTTTTAAGTTCTTCAAAGAGATCACGCATCTCTTTTTTTACAGTTGCATTGAGTGCGTTGAGTTTATCAGGACGGTTGATTGTAACGAGTGCGATTTTATTTTCTATATCACAGGTTAAATACTGCGCTGCCATAATGACTCCTGTTATTTTCAGGTTTTATTATTATCTACCAGCACTTCTCTATCAACTTCTTCACGATTGCGTTGAGAAAAAACACTTATCTTACCGTTGGCGTATTTATCGATTAATGAATAGGCATATTCAAAATCCGATCCCACATCCTGCGGTTTGTGAGCATCCGAGCCGGTGGTGAGAGGAATTCCGTATTCCGCCGCACGTTCGAGAATATCTTCGGCGGGATATATTTCAGCAACTTTTTTCCTCAACCCGGATGTGTTGATTTCCATACACAAATTGTTTTCTTTGATTGCGCGAAGTGCGCGATACATTGTATCGTCAACGCCATTCGACTCATTTCCCGGGCGAATGCCGTTCTTTTTAACCAGATCGAAGTGTGCTATTATATCGCATATCCCGGATTCTGCCAACTGCCGGACACGTTCGAAATACTCTTCGTAGCGTAAATTTACGACAACCCGTTCGAATATCGGCGCCGGAATCAACTCCGTCCCCGGCCAGGCGCCGAGATAATGCACCGAACCGATAACATAATCAAAATCATGTTCAGCTATAAAATTTTTTACAAAAGATTCGGTTCCCGGATAATAATCGGCTTCCAACCCGAACTTAATAGTAATTGCACCTGAATACTTTTGCTGTAAATTCCGGACACCGGGTTTATAAATTTGATTAAACTCATCCATCGTCATACGATGCTCGAGATCATAGCCATCCGGCATAGGGTTATGACATGACACACCGATCTCGCTGAATCCCTTTCCAATCGCAGACTCAATGTAATCCTCCATCACTCCGACGGCGTGTTTACATAATCTTGTATGTGTGTGGTAATCGACCATGATTTACATCGTTAAACTTTGCAACTCGTTCGAAAATAAATCCAGAATCTCTTCGCCGTGCTCCTGAGATAATTTCCCGCTCCGAATAGCCAGACTCACACAATGGCTGCCGATCACCACGTATATCGGCACGAGGTGCGGAGATTGACGGCGTAAATTATTCAGATGCTGTTTTAATGTAGCCACATCACCCCGTGCTGCCGGACCGGTAATAGCTTCTGCGGCTGTCATAGAACGGCTGTTCTCCAGACTTTGTTCCATTAATTTATAAAAATGCTCACGCCCTTCTTCTCCAAGCCCTACCTCATCGATCATCTCTTCAACCACGCCCGACAAACCGACCAATCCGTTCGATGCAATCGTTGCTGCTGCATGGTATGTAACTTTTTGTTCACGCTCAACCGGCAGCGGTTTTGCCCCCAGTTTCGACGCAATCTCCATCGCATAATTAACCGCCTCACGATCGCCTTCAAGCGCAATTGCAAAATCCTTCAGCGAAACTGCGCTCAAATTCCGCGGTATCGATTGCAATGGATGAAAACTTGCAGCATACGCGCCTTTATTACGCATCGGTTCAAACAAATCGCTGGACAGCACTCCCGATGTATGAAAGAAAAGTTTTCCCTCAAACGATGTTTGTGTATTTGCACATCGCTTGATTTCCTCAGGAAGCGAATCATCGGTTAAACAGAAAAAGATAACATCCGATGTAGCGATGGTCGCTGCGTTGTCATTCTCGTCAAATGTCTTTTTAAGAAGTTTTATCAATTCACGTGTTCGTTCAGGGTTGCGACCGGACACGGAAGATATATCATAGCCGGAATTTTGTAATAAAACGGCAAGCGCCGTTCCGACGGCGCCTGTTCCAATAATCCCGATTGTCTTATGTGTTGTAACGGTTTTTGTCATAATACACTAACTCATCGACGCTGCAAGATACCCAACGACGGCGCTCTTATCTCCCGACACATCGCCGGAATTACAATAATGCAGAACCGACGATGTTTGGCAGCCCAATAGTTTCGATGATTGCATAACGGCAACCATTGGTCCGCCGCCGCACGCTTCAACTTCTCTTTGCTCCAATCGCTCCATTAACTCTTCGTTGTCGTATCGTGCAACCGAATCTATTGCACGCTTGTCAATATCGACAGCGGTTTCATAAGGATAATAGTGCGATAGATCCGTACTCGCTATTAATAAAACATTTTTATGATACAACACTTTTTCCAGTTTTCGCGCAAGCTTTTCGACAAAGACCCGGCTTTGATCTCCCATAATAACGGGTACAAATTGAAAATCGCCGTAGATCAACTGTAAAAATGGCAACTGTACTTCTATTGAATGTTCTTCTACATGTCCATCGTCGGATATAATAATCTGCTCATCCCCATCGGCTAATTCATTTCGTAGTTCTTTGTTAATCGCTACCTCACCGAGCGGTGTACGGTACGCATCGCCCGGGAAGAGCGATATTCCACGAAAGTACTTCCGGTGACTTGGACCTACTATGACTACTGCATCATACTTTTTACTTTTTATTGCTTTGTATACATACGCTGCAGTCTGCCCGGAATATACAAATCCTGCATGCGGAACGATAACCGCTTTTATATTTTCATCAACTATATTCTTCGGCAACGATACATTGTGCAGATATGTTTCGACCGATCTTTTAAGTTCGGATGTATTTGCCGAATAAAACAAACCGGAGACTGTAGGTTGTCTAATTTTATTTTCTTTGTCGGACATATTACTCTATTTTAAACTTATTCATTAACAGTCGTTTCGTTGAACACATCGGCAGTAAACTTTAAAATTCGTATTCCCGGATAGCCCGGGTGAAAATCAAGTATACCGGCTTTTTTCCCGAGTTGCTCAATAAATGTTTCGCGGTTCCAGTTATTTTCAACCGCCACCTGCGGCAGCAACAATCCACGATGAAATTCACCATCAAGATATAAACCGTGCATCCCAATTTCTATGGATTCCACGTTATTCAATACTGTAAGTTGTGACAGAACAGAAATTTCGATAACGATGTCTTTAAGTTCATCCTGTGAAATTGGAATGAACCGCGGATCCTGGGTAGCGGCTTTAATTGCAACCCCTGTGACAGTTGCCGCGAGCGGTTGTTCGGATTCGACATAACCGATGCACCCCCGAAGTTGTTCGTTAAGCCGGAGCGTTACAAAAACACCGCATTGTGAAATCATATTCCCTTGAAGACGGGAAATATCCATCGAAAAATTTCTACCTTGCAGGTTCTCATAAATCGCGGTGCGGGCTATTTTAAGCAACTTTTTCCGCTCATCACCTGTCAAATGCATAGTCATCAACCACGAATAAAAAAGTATATATAACTTGTTAAGTTAACCAAAATGATAGTAACATTCAAGGTAAAATTTCCTGCGGGTGATAACTTGATTATCGGTTATTCTCTTTGTAATTTAGTAACGATTTCAAAACTAATAGTCCCACTTTAACCTTTTACGATGCGTTATGTCACTTATGGAATCAATCT
This sequence comes from Ignavibacteriales bacterium, assembly GCA_003567775.1. Classification (GTDB taxonomy): domain Bacteria; phylum Bacteroidota; class Ignavibacteria; order T3Sed10-11; family T3Sed10-11; genus T3Sed10-11. Next base: position 11,163 of record PWYR01000161.1, read on the forward strand.
CCGGGGTGCGTGGAATATTCGGAAGCTCGCTTACTCCGGAAGTCGTCGTTCGCTATGCGCATGCATTTGCCGAATTCTGCAATAAACGACCGGTCGTAGTCGGTCGTGATGGTCGCATCACGGGAAAAATTGTAACCAATATTCTCGTCTCATCGCTCCTTGCAAAGGGGTGCGACGTTCGCGCGATAGGGATTTGCCCGACGCCGACGGTAGCGCTCGAAACAGAACACTCGGATGCTGCGGGCGGCGTCATTGTAACCGCAAGTCACAATCCGATAGAATGGAACGGGCTGAAATTTCTTAATTCTGACGGCATATTCCTGGACGCCGATGAAAACCGCGAGCTTAGAAAGCATTTTAAAGGAGAGTTTACATACGCCGGCTGGAACAAAATCGGGACACATTCATCGATACCCGAAGCAATCGATAACCACATCCAAGCAGCACTCGGCATGAAACACATTGATATCGATGCAATTCGAAGACGAAAGTTCAAAGTTGCCCTCGATTGCGTTAATGCCGCCGGCGGCGTCATTGTTCCCACATTGCTTGAACTGCTCGGATGCGAGGTGATACCTTTACATTGCGATGTAAGCGGTATTTTTGCCCATACTCCCGAACCGCTTCCCGAAAATCTTACACAACTTGCCGATACGGTACGTAAAGAAAAGGCAGATATCGGCATCGCAGTCGACCCGGACGTCGACCGTCTGGTAATTATCGATGAAAACGGAAATGCTATCGGTGAGGAATATTCTATAGCAACCGTCGTCAAATATGTTTTGTCTCATACAGATACATCGGAAAGAAATCGTCCGGTTGTGATCAATCTATCGACCACACGGGCAGTAGAAGATATTGCTGCCGTATATGGTACACCGGTCATTCGTACCCCCGTCGGTGAAATCAACGTAGCAAAGCGAATGCGCGAAGCAAATGCGCTTATCGGCGGCGAAGGGAGCGGCGGAATCATTCATCCGGATGTACATTACGGAAGGGATGCGATCGTCGGTATCGTTATTGTACTACAATATTTAACGGAGTTCGGAAAACCAATCTCAGCGCTGCGAGAATCACTGCCGAATTACTTCATCAAGAAGGATAAAATTCTGATACGCGATGCGAACCCGGATACGATTTTACAATCAATAGCCGAAATCGGGAACGGAAAGGGTACGATAAACACCGATGACGGCATCAGGATCGATTACCCGGATTATTGGGTGCATTTCAGAAAATCAAACACCGAACCGATTATCCGTATTATAGCGGAAGCACGTACATCCGAAGAAGCTTCCAGTGTTGTCAAGAATTACAAAGAGAAAATAACAAACCTTATGAATACTGCCGGCATTTTAGGAACATAATTTATGACAATCGGAATTGTAAAAGGAACGTATGTCGCAACACAAAAGAACGATCGCCTTCACAATAAGAAGATACTTATCGTCCAACCGATAACTCCGACCGGAAAATCATCGGGACGTGAGATTCTTGCTGTCGATGTAGTGGATGCAGGAGTTGGCGATAAAGTATTACTAATGAGTGAAGGAACATCGGCCCGGCAAATATTAACCGATGATAAAATTCCTGTGCATACGGTTATCGTCGGGGTTATCGATGATATCGACGTAGTTGTTTGAGGTTCTCAATGAAAAACAGAGATTTACTGGCGCTTTCGTTCGTACCGGGTGTGGGTAACCAGCGTATGCGTGCCCTGCTCGATCATTTTAACGAGCCGGCCGATGCATTTAAGGCATCGTTCGCCGAGTTGAAATCGATTCCTTCAATCGATTCGCGGACAGCGGCGGAAATAACCAAATACCGCCCTGACAACAATGGCATCGATACAATCCTTCGTCGTTTAGACCGCTTGGGAGGCAGAATCATTTCAATCAAAGATCCCGAATATCCGGAATCACTGAAGCAAATTTACGATCCACCGGCTTTATTATACACCCTGGGTAATATGGAACAATCAGATCACGATTCGATCGCAATTGTCGGTACAAGGAACCCAACTGAATACGGTAAAAAAGTAACCGGGGAAATTTGCACCGGACTCGTTCAATCGGGATTTACCATAGTAAGTGGTTTAGCACGTGGAATTGACACAGTCGCACATACTACCACATTACAATCAGGCGGCAGAACGATTGCGGTTATCGGCTGCGGCATTGATATAATTTATCCTCAGGACAATATTCGCATCAGCAAACAAATTCAACAAACCGGAGCTATCCTTTCTGAATACCATATCGGTACAAAACCGGATGCTGGCAACTTCCCGAAACGAAACCGCATTATCAGCGGTATGACGCTCGGCACAGTGATTATCGAAAGCAGCCCGACCGGCGGCGCAATGATCACCGCTTCGTATGCACTCGATCAAAACCGTGAAATTTTTGCGGTTCCCGGACCTATCAATGAAGAACGGAGCAGCGGTACGAATAAACTTATTCAGCAGGGACGAGCTAAACTTGTTCAATCATCTGAAGACATAATTGAAGAAGTCGTTTTGAAACTCAAGTATATCACTCCGACTACATCCGTGGTTCAAAAACCGCAGCCGCCGCCCGATCTTACTATGTTTGAGGAAAAAATTTACGGGGTTATCTCTCAGCACCCCGGACACATAGATGAAATTGCACAAAAAGCGGGGCTCTCAACATCCGACACGCTCGTTCATCTGCTTTCTCTTGAATTCAAAGGAGTAGTCAAACAATTAGCGGGTAAAATGTTTGCTCGCCGGTAACAAAATGTATGCCAGTTCTTTTATATTGTGATTTTATTTCTTATATTGCAATTACTTTAATGTTTTGAAAGTGTGTTTTACGTATTTTCGAGGGTGCATGTTTATTAATGGTGAAGCGATAATTCAAAACAATGTGGTAGATGCAAAATTTTCGTGTAACTTATCAAAATGCAAAGGCGCGTGTTGCACTATGGAAGGCGGACGGGGCGCACCTGTTCTCGATGTAGAGATCGTGCATCTGGAAAAATCGCTTCCCTATGCTCGCGAGCATCTCGACAGAACACACCGGGCACACATAGCAAAGTATGGATTTATCGAGGGTACAACGGGAGATTATACAACCCGATGTATCGACAGCAAAGCGTGTGTTTTCGTCTATTATGAAGATGGAATTGCAAAATGCAGTCTGGAACGTGCCTACAATGAAGGGAAAACCGGTTGGAAGAAGCCGATTTCCTGTCACCTTTTTCCAATCCGCATAAGCAACGGAAAACCGGCAATGATCGGATATGAACAAATACCGGAATGCAATGCCGGCGTCGCAATGGGTAGCGATGAAAATATCAGCTTGATCGAATTTCTCGAAGAACCGCTCCGACGGCGTTTCGGAAATGAGTGGTTTACAAATTTATTAGAACAACTAAACGGAGTCTATCAGTAAGCTTTTTTGATACGATTACTATGTTGAATATTTCGCAACAACAAAAATTACTACAGAAATTATCGCCGCAGCAAATTCAGTATCTCGAGTTGCTTCAACTACCCGTTCTTGCACTTGAACAGCGGATAAAAACGGAACTGGAGGTTAATCCGCTTCTCGAAGAAGGACAGGAACTCGAAATGGAACAAACCGAGATCAGTCAGGAACAAGCTGAAACCTCTACATCCGAATCTCAAGACGAAAATTCACAAGATACGACCAATAATGAGAACGATTACTCTCTTGAGGATTTCATGAACGACGATCCCGGCGGGTACAAAACTCCGTACAGTGTGAATGAGGACTTCGAGGAGCTTCCCCAACCCTCGCGGGTGAGTCTGGTTGAAAAATTAAGACAGCAATTCGGAATGCTCGATTTATCCGAGCAGGAAGATATTCTTGCGGAAGAAATTATCGGAAATATAGACGATGACGGTTACCTGCGTCGTGAATTATCGGGCATCGTCGAAGATGTTAACCTGACCTACGAATGGGATATCTCATCGGAGCACGCGGAGAAAATACTCCGGCAAATTCAGCGCCTTGACCCTCCCGGAATCGGATCGCGAACTCTTAAGGAATGTCTGCTCATTCAACTTGAAATGCTTGAAAATGAATCTGAGACGGTACAGCTCGCTACGACCATTATTGAAAAATTATACGATGAATTCACCCGAAAGCATTACGATGATATAATTAAAGCGCTGGGAATAACACGAGAGCAACTTAAGGCAGCGCTTGAAATCGTACACCGTTTAAATCCGAAACCGGGCGAAGGAACGATTGAAGAATTTAACAATTATATTACCCCTGATTTTTTAGTTCAAAAAATCGACGACGAATTTGTCGTTACGCTTAACGACCGCAGTGTTCCTCCCCTTCGTATTAATAAGAACTACCGGGATATCATTTCCCGGAAAAAGAGAAATACCACAAATTCCGAGACGAGAAATTTCATTCGTAAAAAATTCGAAGCGGCGAAATGGTTTATTAATTCAATTCACCAGCGGCGTGAAACTATGCAGAAGGTTATGCGGGCAATTATCGAGCTGCAATTCGATTTCTTTGAACACGGTGAAGAACATTTACGACCGATGATATATAAAGATGTTGCCGAGCGTATCGGTATGGATATTTCAACCATCAGCCGGGTCGTTAACAGAAAATATGTCCAAACCGATTACGGCGTATACGAGCTGCGTTATTTTTTCAGTGAATCGATAGAAACCCAGGACGGTGACGGAATTTCGAACAAACAAGTAAAGCGAATCATCAAGGAACTAATAGAGCAGGAGGATCCTCAAAAACCGCTTAGTGACGATAAAATCGCAGCGATGGTGAGGGAACGCGGAATAAATATCGCGCGTCGTACAGTGGCAAAATATCGTGAACAGATGTACATTCCCGTCGCTCGACTCCGGAAAAAATTATAATTTCAATAAATGCACACATTTACTAAATCAAAATCATTTATTATATGAATACTCACGCTCATGCAACAACGGTCATAGGACTCATACACAACGGTAAAATAGCTCTCGGGAGCGACGGTCAGGTTACGTTGGGAAACGCCGTCATGAAGCATAAAGCCGCAAAAGTTCGCCGGATGTATAACGACAGTGTACTCGCCGGATTCGCGGGCGGCTCGGCAGATGCCTTTGCATTGTTCGAACGGTTCGAAGGAAAACTTGATCAATACCGGGGTAATCTTCAGCGCGCAGCGGTTGAGCTGGCACGCGAATGGAGAACCGACAAATATTTTCAGCGGCTGGAAGCTCTCTTATGTGTTATCAACAGAGACACGGCGCTTATTATCTCCGGTACCGGGGATGTCATTGAACCGGACGATAACATCATCGCGATCGGATCGGGCGGAAGTTTTGCACTCGCAGCGGCGAGAATGCTCGTGAAACATACCGACCTCCCGTCAGGGGATATCGTCAAAGAAGCGCTGCTTGCTGCCGCGGATATTTGTATTTATACGAACACTAATATTACAATCGAAGAATTATAAGGATACTATGTCAAAACTTGCAAACACCGTTAAAAAACACGTCGATGTTATAAAACGAAAAGATCAAGGAGAACTTACACCGCCGGAGATAGTTAAAGAGCTTGACCGGTACATCATTGGTCAGGACAATGCAAAGAAATCGGTTGCAATAGCGCTGCGCAACCGGTGGCGGCGTCAAAACGTTACCGATGAAATCCGGGAGGAGATACTGCCGAATAATATTATTCTGATCGGACCGACTGGCGTCGGGAAAACCGAAATTGCGCGCCGGCTCGCGCGGCTTGCCGGCGCCCCCTTCATAAAAGTCGAAGCATCGAAATTTACCGAAGTCGGTTATGTCGGTCGCGACGTCGATTCCATGGTTCGCGATATAACCGAGCTATCTGTCACTATGGTCAAAGCCGAAAAAGCGACCGAGGTGCAGGACAAAGCCCGCGTTCAGGCGGAAGAGCGTATACTCGATATCCTGATACCGCCGCCAAAGCGAACGGGTTTCCAGCAGCAGAAACAACAGCAGGATCAAAACGATCAACAGGTAAAAGCTGAGGAAGAACATCAAACAACGAGAGAAAAATTTCGGGAGCGCTTGCGCGCAGGTAAACTTGATGACCGTGTTATCGAAGTTGATGTTCCCAGCGATGCATCTCCGATGATGCAGGTATTCGGACCTGTGGGTGTGGAAGAGATGGGCATGAATCTGCAGGATCTGTTCGGCAACCTGATGCCCAAAAAATATAAAAAACGCAAAATGTCGGTATCCGAAGCTAAAGAGGTTTTAGCGCAGGAAGAGGCGCAGAAACTTATCGATCACGAAGCCGCCGTTCGCGAAGCTATTGAACGCGTAGAAAACTCCGGTATAATTTTCATCGACGAAATTGATAAGGTCGCCGGGGAAAAAAGCAAAGGAGGAGGCCCGGATGTTTCGCGTGAAGGAGTCCAGCGCGATCTTTTACCGATCGTTGAAGGATCAACCGTTCAAACGAAATACGGCATGGTCAAAACCGACCATGTTCTGTTCATCGCTTCCGGTGCTTTCCACGCTTCGAAACCTTCGGATCTGATACCTGAATTGCAGGGAAGATTTCCCATCCGTGTCGAACTAAAGAGTTTAGGCGAGGAAGATTTTGTAAAAATACTAACCCTGCCTCAAAATGCGTTGATCAAACAATATACGGCATTGCTTAAAACCGAGAAAATCGATCTTGAATTTACCGAATCCGGAATCAGAGAAATAGCCCGTATAGCAACTCAGGTAAATGAACGGGTTGAGAATATCGGCGCACGTCGGCTGCATACAATCCTCACTACGCTGCTTGATGATATTCTTTTTAATGCACCGGATAATATATCGGAGAAGAAGATAACCATCGATGACACAATGGTTACAGAAAAATTATCCGAAATCGTCACTGATGAGGATCTCAGCAGGTATATACTTTAAATCTTGAATTTCGTACTAATCGTGATGGATGCTTGTTTGCTCTCCGACGGACCGGCGACCCACCTGATATTCTCGGTAGCGACTTCGAGGTCGAACTCTAAACTAAGTAATCCGAACCCGAACGCCCACATAAACTCATCGTGTCCACCGAATGCAACACCTGTGCGAAGTATGAAATTACTGAACAGACTCCACTCGCCGCCAAACGCTATGCGCGGATTTGTTGTGTTCGCAGGCATATTATTTAATCCAAGCATATAATCCGCGGCAAGCATCAATGTATGGCTTATCTGCCACGACAACCCTGCCCGCAGCGCCGTGGGTAATGGAGTTGTGAAAGCGTCTATCCTTTCATCATTGCCTGTATAGGCATTCCGTAAACTATCCTGTTGTTCCGTACTGAAGATATCGTCAATTTCAACCACGGTAGCTCCCGATGAACCGTATGTATTTTCAGTCCACTTTATCGATCCGATATCGGTGATACTGAAACCGAGCGTGATATTATTCGAGATGGATGCTGCAATACCAGCATCGAATCCCATTCCTTTCCCTGCCGGTGTGCTCATAAGGTTATATCTATGTTCATTCGGATAATGTATAAAATCCGCAAAAGCTCTACGGGTGATCATATTCACTTCTCCCCTCAATACAAATCCTTCTTCGAAACCCCTGTTCGAGATGTAGCCGTCGTATGAATCGATCCCGAAATATGAATATCCTTCGATAAGTTTTATCCCGCCGCCGATTGCCAGTGTGGGAAGAAAACTTACGAGTTTAAACCGCGGCGTCGCATACGAAAATGCGTATTCACGAATCCACCACGATTGCGCATCTGTGCCGCTGAAATCGTATAATGATCCGGTTGCCGAAAAACCGTCAAATAGCATGCGGAGATAATCGTCCGGTATAGTCAAGTTCGTAGAGAATCGATCCGATACAGTGAATGCAATCCCGCCGAGGTATTTTGTATAAATCGATATTCCCAACCATAATACCTGTGCGTCGACATGAATCTTTCCGTTCCCATCCGGAATAGAATCGAGTATATTTTGTTTATCCTGCGGCGTCAGATGTTTCGCTACCCGGTCGCCGGTCACCGGATCCTCGGCGCCTGTGAAATAGGTTGCATAAAAATTGTAATCGATAAAATTCGAACCGATGCGAACGCCGAACGGTACTATGCTTATCTCGAACGTTGAAGGCCTGGGAACGGAAAGAAATGCGGGATTTATACCGACCGCATCGGAACCGTATACCGATGCAGTGTGTGCCCGTGCTAATCCTACAGATCGGGCACTCGAGCGGTCGTTTCCGGCGTCAACCCGGGTACAAAATGAGGTCGACAATAATATTATTAATAATACTTGCAACGGGAATCTGTTATTCATCGGTTCGTATTTTTAATTAAAATCGGGTTTGACATTAAATGTAGCAAAAATATTTACTTGTACTGAATCCTGACTCCTGAACACAACTGTCCGGTCATCATCGCTGCTGTTAAGATACAACAGCAGCTCCGTCATTTCGGTCTCCCGTAAAATATGAATATCCTCCCGTGATAGTTCGAGCACCCGAACATCGCGCCCGGTCGTCCCGGTAGCATACCCCGCCGAATTCACCGGTGCAGCTTTTATACCGACCGGTGGTTCATCCGAGAGCGGAAGCTGATGCATCACAATGCCGTTGCTATCGAGCAAATTAATCCGGAGGTCCATCTCAACGGGCATTCCGTTTTCGGTCTCAAAATACATAAGACCATAGTTGAAGTAATCAAATAGTTCGCGGTCCAAATCATCGTCGCTGTTACCGACCGAAAGTGTATCACGTACCACGCCGTTTCGGATTCCGAATTGAAACGGAACATCCATTTGAACCGATACTGTAAGTGCATCGTTAACATCGATATTCCCGCTTTCATAGTCGCGATTAACCACAAGATGACTGGTTATCGATAGTTCATCCGGAAAATGTGGTGAAAAAGTATTAAGGAAATCGTTAATTCTGCTATTTAATTTACTAAAATTAATTGTTGACCAATCATTTGCTGCAATTCGCCTTTGATCTGCGGGGATTATCAAAGAATCCCGCACACCGTGCTTATTCTTACCGACAATATAGAGATTTACAAATGCATTGAACCCTCCGCTCATGAAAAGTCCAAGATGTAATTGCGCATTATCAAATTGTACCTCACCCTCGAATATATCGGCTATTTCACCTATCTGGAGATCGAATTGTAAAGCAACATCATATTGTGTCGGAGCAATAATCCCATCAATCCACTCAACAACAAATACACCGTGCGGCGAATTCTTAGTTCTCAATTCCCCGCGAATCATATCGGTCGAACGAAATGTACTGTAATCGTCCATAGCAGTGATTGCACCGAATTGAACGGTGTAATTCAGTGAATTTTTTAACTCATTGCCATGTATCATCCAGTCGTGCATATCGATGGAAAAATTATGCGCCGATCCACGAGACAACGTAAACGTCCTGCTATAATGATTTGATAAATTGTTGCGTGATCGCAACTCAGGAAAAGTGATTATTACCGGTATGTCGATATCTGCCATATTCTCAATAATCAATTCCATAACGCCCTCCGAAAACAGGGCTTCGGAAATGTAGATGGAGTCGTCGATCACAATGGCGCCGTCGTAATATGATTCCGGTGTCTGATTTGAAATCTGTGCATCGGCTTCGCTGACGTACAGATCATTGAAACGTATAGAAAGTTGAAGTTTGGATTCATCCGGTATAACTACAGTATCTTCTGCAGGGCTTGAGAAAATGAACTCGTATTCCAGCTTATGATATACACGGGATTTCTCAAGAGCGACGGCCGCGTCAGCAGAATCGTCCGGATCGATCACACCGTCAAAGGTTAAATGTCCGACGACGGCGCCATCGTCGCTATTGATAACCGCGAGTCCATCCGGCAATTCTACCGGTACACCGGATTTATTTAATAATGTTATGCTTATCCTACCCGAATCTACAATCATATAGTTTATAGTTTCTACCGATGGTATTTCACCAGTGAGTGTGACCGGTGCAAATCCCGGTGACGAGCCTACATAACCTGCCTGCAATCCCACATATTCACCGACAGCTACATTGAAATTGATATCCGGCGGTGATAATGTAAGTGCTCCAATATCGAGCGCAAATTCCGCCGGTTCGGGTTTTAACCGGAGAACGGAGCCGAGCGGACTGTTTTGCAGTGTATCGGAAAATGAATAAATAAGTATATCGTTTTCATCAACGTTGATTAAGTCGGGATTCTTTTCAACCAGTTTTTTCATACTATAATGTTGCTTACCCAATGGCAAACTAACATCTACATCCCATGTCGGAAGCATTGGGCCCAGCGGCGGGTCAATACACTGCCATGAATAAAAAACTACAAATATTACTAAAACAACAATTTTAAAACGATTCACTGTGACGTACCTCTATTAAGTTACTTAGAACTGTAATTAATAGTTAATAAGTACAAACAATATGCCAAATTACTGTTTTCCCAACTTGATTATACTGCGTGGAAATAATACGCGGTGAACGATGCGAGCTATTGACCGATCGGCGGAAATAGGAAAGAAAAATCAGATATGCCTGTGATCGCCGTCACATTGTTTTTGTGACGGTAATCACAAAATGCATCGTGTGTGACACAACACGATCCGAATTATATTAAGCGATTTGTAGAATCGAAAGGGTTAATGTACTTTCTCGTCCTTGTCGCCCGGCGGTTGGAACCCGAATGCATCCCCGTGTTGCGGAGAACCTCCTTGTGTTTTTATCTCGCCGTGACGTTTTTCAAATTTCTCGATGTTATCTTTTAAAGCATTCAACAATAACTTCGCATGCTGCGGCGTCATAATTACACGCGATTGTACTTTTGCTTTCTTAACGCCGGGCATCACCCGCGTAAAATCTATCACAAACTCGGCGCTTGAATGAGTAATAATCGCAAGATTTGAATATACTCCCTCCGCTTCTTTTTCGCCGAGTTCAATATTAATTTGCTGCCCTTTTGGAAAAGTGGATTTTTTATCATCCATATTGTATTGTCTCCTTATACATAATATTGAAAAAATAAATGCCCAAACTCAATTGAGATGGGCATTTGTGTCGTTAAAATTTTCTGCGTGTTTGTGGAAAATGCTTATTAATCCCCACGAATCTCTCTAATTCGATCGGCGCGTTCAAATGCTTCTTCTGCTTCTTCGACGCGATCAAGATTTGCATATAGCCGTCCGAGTGTTTCCCACAATTGCACATCGTTCGGTCTATCTTCGACAACTCTGAGAAGATTCGGAAGTGCTTGCTCAAATTTCTCAAGGTAGCTTTTGTCTTCGTCATCCCGCTCGGCTACTACTTTTTCGCGCAACTCGACTCCCCAGTTAACGTAGGCAACACCGAGATTATAGTACGCATCGCTATACTCAGGATCGATTTCTATTGCATTTGTAAAATGTTCAACGGCTTCTTCGTATTTATCTTCTTCAAGAATAAGGACGCCCAGATTATAATGGTACACTTTATTATCCGGATCGGTCCTGATGCCCTGTCTGAATATCTCTTTGGCTTCCTCCTGACGATTGAGCACAATGTACGCATTTGAAAGTGTCGCAACCACATCGGGATCTTCCGGTAAACCTTCCATCGCCATAGTGAGGTATTCTATCGCTTCCTCCATATTATCTACAAGTTCCTGTCTCGTTTCATCATCCATATCCTCCATTGAAGCATGCTGCCTCCATATAGCATAACCTTTATCGAAGTAAATTTGCCCGACATACATTGCAATTTCCGGATCATCTTCGCGTTTCAGCGTTTCCTCAAAAGGAACAAGCGCTTCGTCAAGTTCGCCTAATATGAGATGAGCAAAACCCCAATTTTTATAGGCAACCGTGCTATCAGGTTGCATCTTCGTTGCCAGTTCAAATAATTCTATTGCAATCCGATAGTTTTCGGGATCTTCCTGCCCGAGGTTATACTCCTCAATTCCGGCATTGATAAACGCAACCCAATTATTGAACTGTATTTCGTGAATCGCTTCTTTATATTCATCCGATATATCTAAGGATCGGTCGAATGATTCAAGCATTCTGTCAAATTCACCCATTTCACTTAAAACTTGACCTTTTAAATACCAAGCTTCCGCATTATCGGGATTATGTTCAACTTCATTCTCCAAGGCACGCAATGCATCATCCCATTGCTCTTGCTGTATATATAATCTCGCACTGGTCATTTCAGGTGAGGCGCAATGGAAATTAAAAAATCCGACTGCACCTACTAATAGAATAACCAGAAGCGTAACATATGACCGCCTCATGAATTTAGCTCCTTTTTGGTGTTAATCATTAAATTCGATTTGTAAAAAATATACAAAATAAACCGTGTAGTGTCAAGGAATTGACTAATCGGTGTTATATACTAAATTCAAAATTTTCAATAACATGGAGAAACTTTTATATAAATTTAGTATATTGCTGTCATTATGGACGATCTTAGTGGTAGAAAAACAAAATTTCCGTACAAACTTATCATCCTCGGTGTTATTATTGTAACGGGAATTACACTTCATCAATTGGGGATTTTCGACTGGCGCCGGTTTCTCGAAATCGGTGAACAATATGCTCATACCTGGTGGTTTCCTCCGGTAATCATTATTATCAAAGCGTTATTATATATGTTTGCTCTGCCGGGATCGAGTATGTACTGGGTAGCCGGTCTGCTATTCGAGCCGTTATATGCTACCACAATTGTAGTTACAGGGGGAGTGAGCGGTGCAATTCTGGCATATCGATTCTCACAGGGAATGTCGAAAGATGCTGCAGAACGAATACAATCATCGCGATTCTTTAAAGTGATTCGCAATCACAGCGATTTTGCAACGCTCAGTGCTATCCGATCACTGCCGAATTTCCCGCACTCCGTCATAAACTATGGATCCGGAATGCTCGGCGTGCCGATGACACGCTTTCTCACCTCAACGCTAATCGGTTTTACAGCGAAGGGTTATTTATATACCTCGGCAATTCATCACGCCGCAACTGCTGATGATTTATCGGATGTAATTCGACTACAAACAGTCCTTCCGCTTATCGTTCTAACACTCCTGTTTGTGGCCGGTAAACTTCTCCAGCGAAAATTACCTGAACAATCTATCGAACAGGATCGGGAAACACCGTAACGCTGTGCAAGCCGTTCTCCCCTACCGCCTGAATACCGAAGATATAATTATCTTTCGATACACCCTTAACGGTATATCGGTACGTGTCATTATCGACCGCAGCATCGTCTGTGGATATAAAGATTTTCCGCTGCCATTGTGACGCGGTAGTTTCACGGATACAAATATAAAAACCTTCCGGATTTTCCGTTCCGTCATATTCCCATCGCAACGTAGTATGATGCTCAAGGCGGCTTATGTCTATACCGGCATTAACCGGCGGTGGTGGTGCAAGCGCAAGACTCGCCAGCACTGCTGCATTCACCCGCGCGACATTTGTTGTGTATTCATAATCAACAAACTCGGGCAGATCGCCGTATTGTATTCCTTCTTCGATCCGGACATCCTGATGCTGCCAGTTATAGTTCTCATTCATTTCGGTAAAACGGATTGCCGGGTATCCCAATTCATTAAACGGGATATGATCGCCTCCCCGCAAGTACCGATCCCGACGATATATCATCGCCACATCGAAGTTGGTGATGTATTGCGGGCTTACTTCATGCACGTAGCGTGCTAACTGGCGCGATGGACTGTCGTTTTCGCCGCCTGTAGCAACGATGCGCCGAAGTTCTTCATCGGTTGCATACGGACTGACGCCTTCTGAAAACACCCGCATCCGTGTATTATCGACGATATTGTTTCCACCAAAAATATTCCCGACTATATCATTGGTTATCATCCCCCGGATATTCATTCCCTGTCGATATGCATCCGTTGCCCATTGTCGCGCTCCGACAAGTCCCTGCTCTTCTCCTGCTACTGCCATAAAAACAATAGTTGCATCAAACTCATAGTTACTCATTACACGGGCGAGTTCCATAACAACGGCAGTCCCGGTTGCATCGTCGTTCGCTCCGGGTGAAAAACTTTCCGCATCCATTATATCCGATACACGCGAATCATAATGCCCGCTGATAACATATACCCGTTCGTTTTCACCGGTTAGTTTACCGGGAAGTGTTGCAACAACATTCACAATCTCCGTCGGCTCGGGTATTCTCGGTTGGGGGTCTGCAATAAAGCGATGATACTCGACTTTGAGACGCCCCCCCGCTGCACGGCTATAATCATCAAATTCACGGTTTATCCATCTCCTGGCTGCACCGATACCGATGTCCGGATGTGTTGTATCGGAGAGTGTGTGACGTGTATGAAACGCAACCAATCTTTCGACGATTCGTTCGATATTCTCGACCGAGATTTCATCGACTATTTCTCCGACAACAGGGTGCGGATATTCGGAAACCTGGGCAATTCCTATCGAACTCAACAACATGCTTAGAATCAAGAGGACATTTAGTTTCATAATCAATTCCTTTTAGGATAATTGGATGATTGTTTGTTTGATTGCCGGTTATAAAAGATTTAGAAGTAAGATACTTTATCATTTGAATACTTTCAATATATCGAACAATTTGCTATATTTTTCTATGATAAAAAATATGCCGACATTTGCAGATATAGAACAGGCAGTTTCACGAATTGCCGGAGACATTCACACTACTCCCCTTCTTCGATCCCGAACATTCGATGCGCAAACAGACACGCACACCTATTTCAAAGCCGAAAACTTACAACGGATAGGTGCGTTTAAAATACGCGGCGCGTTTAATAAGATACGTAATCTCACCGATGATGAAAAATCCCGCGGCGTCATTACATTCAGTTCGGGAAATCATGGACAGGCAACGGCGCTTGCAGCGCGTCTTGCAAAGATAAAATCTATTGTGGTTATGCCGGAGAATGCCCGCGCTTCAAAACGAAAAGCAACGGAGGAATACGGCGCCCGGGTTATTTTAGCCGGATCCACTTCGGAGGATCGATATAATCATGCAATGGAACTGCATAAAGAATTTGGATATACCGTCATTCCACCGTATGACGACCCTTTCATCATCGCCGGCCAGGGTACATGCGGCATAGAAATTTTAAATCAATTACCAGGTATTGACGTCGTGCTGGCGCCCGTCGGCGGCGGCGGGTTGATCGCCGGGTGTGCACTGGCTATAAAAACGATGCAGCCGTCTGTCAGGGTAATCGGTGTCGAAACGGAAGGTGCAGACGATGCAAAGCAATCGTTTAAACAGAAAAAACTGATACGGTATGAAATGACATCGACAATAGCAGACGGGATGCGGAATCTATCCGTCGGCGACTTGAATTTTGAAATGGTCCTCAAATATGTGGATGACATGCTCACCGTATCCGACGCGGACGTGATTACAATGATGAAGTTTTTCTTCGAACGAATGAAAATAGTCGTCGAACCGACCGGCGCCGTTGCACCCGCTGCTGTGCGGGTTCACGGCGATATGTTCAAGGGAAAAAATGTTTGTGCAATTATCAGCGGCGGCAACATAGGCGCAGAAGATTTTTGCTCGTTAATAAACCATTCGTAATTCGTAACTCTTAATTCGTAATTCAACTATGTGCGGACGTTTTTCACGCAAAGCAACATTACAGGCAATTATCGACGAGTTCGAGATCGAAGAAGTAAACGACGCGGTCGAACCGAGCTATAATGTAGCTCCGGGACAGGAGATTGCCGTTATACTAAAAGATGAGAGCCGGAAGCTCGGACTGCTGAAATGGGGTTTAATTCCGTCGTGGTCGAAAGATCCCGCTATCGGAAACCGAATGATTAACGCACGTGCTGAAACGCTGGCTGAGAAGCCGAGCTTCAAACATCCACTGCGGCGTAAACGCTGCCTGATCGTAGCAGACGGATTTTTCGAATGGAAAAAAGAAGGCAAGCAAAAAATACCGATGTATATATTTCTGAAAGATCAAAAACCGTTTGTGTTTGCAGGGCTCTGGGACACATGGACATCTCCAGATGGGAAAAAAATATCTACCTGCACCATCATTACAACCGAACCGAACGAGTTTATGAAAAAAATTCACAACCGGATGCCGGTCATTCTCCCGAAGGAACACATCGACCTCTGGCTTGACCGGTCTATCGAGAACGAACAGAAGGTCCTACCGCTGCTGCAACCGTATCCCGAAAAAGAAATGGATGCGTATGAAATATCGCGTTTTGTTAACTCGCCAAAAAATAATTCCCCGGCGTGTGTAGAAAAGGTAAAGTAAATTATCAAGATACGAGATTCACTCCCAAATTTCCTTGAGAGCAAAAGATAACTCAGGGATCAACACAGATGAAAAGTTCTTGCGTTCAGTAAATTTTTTCCAAAGTGAAAAACCCTTCGGTGAACCTGTATATAACTCGATTGTACGCTCATCGGGATCGACAATCAGATCGGGAGCACCCCGGATTCTTTTTTCCTCAATTATATCTAACCTATTTGATAAGATAAATAATACATCCGGCTGAATAACCGTCTCGTCAATAAAGTAAACATCAATTGGCGCCGAGATAGCTTTACCTGTCTGAGTCCTTTTTTCATATTGTATCAGTTTCGTTCGTATACATACGCGGCATCGACAAGTCGCGAACCGTTGCCGTCGTTCACCGCATACCGTGCACCGCTCAATATCGATGCACAGCCAAACTCTCCGCGCTTGTTGATCGCGTAGAAATTCACATTAAATGCAGGCCGGTCGTCGCGCCATAGGTACGGCGCTATTGTTCGTTCGATGATTCGCCGGCAAACCGAAAGGCACGCGTCGGTCGGCGATTTGCCCCGCCCCATTTCTTCGACAACTAAAAAGCTCGCACACGTTTGTAAATTAGATTCACCTCTCCCGGTCGATCCGGCAGCGCCGTAATCATTATCGACGTACAACCCGGCGCCGATAATCGGCGAATCGCCCACACGACCGGGCATCTTAAACGCCAGACCGCTCGTTGTCGTACAACCGCCTACGTTCCGGTGTGTATCGAGAACATTCAAATTGATTGTACCTCCATGATCAAGATGGTATTTGAGTTGTTCCGGTATATTCTCTATATCTTCCAGCGGCGTCATATAATCGTCGAACTTGCTCCTGTTTTCAACCCAGTATTGCCACAATTCACGTGAGCGTTCCGTTAACAGGTTTTCTTCCTTAAACCCGTGCATGCGGGCAAATTCAAGCGCGCCTTTCCCGACCACAAGAACGCGTTGCGTTCGCTCCATTACTTTTTTCGCAACCTCCGACGCGTATCGTATATTCTCCAATGCAGCGACGGCGCCCGCTCTGTGAGTCGGTCCGTACATAACGGATGCATCCAGTTGAACTACTCCGCGTTCATTGGGAAGACCGCCGTAACCGACTGAAGTATCGTCCGGGTCATCTTCCTGTATCTTCACTCCGGCTACCGCCGCATCCAGACAATCACCGCCGTTAAGAACGATCTCCATTGCCTTTTCAGTCGCCGCCATTCCGTTCCCGCTCGAAATTGCTGCCGGTTTAAATGTATCGGTCCGAATCGAAGGCGCACCATTAGTCGGATTGTTAACCTTTAAACCAAGCATACCTCCTGCCGTTGCAAGCAGACCATTGCGTAGAAAATCCCGTCTTTTCCACTGCTTTATTGAATGAAGCATTACTATTTTCCTTTATGCAAATTTATTGAAAAAATTGTTAGAAGGGTCCCCACTTAAATAAAACCGGGGGGATGAGTAATAACAACCCGAGTATAAAGAATACTATCTGATACGGCAACATCCATCTTGCCCAGACATCCCAGGGGATTTTTGATAAACCAAGTACACCCATTAGAACCGGCGCCGTCGGTACGATCATATTTGTGAAACCGTCGCCGAGCTGATAAGCCAAAACTGCCGTCTGCCGGGTAATCTCAACAAGGTCGCTGAGCGGCGCCATTATAGGCATAGTGAGCGCCGCCTGTCCGCTTGCCGACGGGATGAAAAAGTTTATAAAGCTTTGTGTCACAAACATAAGCTGTGCAGAAAGCACCGGGTGACCGATGGATATTGCCTGCGCTAACCAGTACAATATCGTATCGATAATTTCTCCCTCCCGTGCAATTATCAGAATACCCCGCGCAAATCCTATAATCAATGCCGGACCGACAAGATCTTTCGCTCCTTCGATAAAAGAAACAGCAATATCATTAATTTTTAATTTTGCCACTATGGCTGAAGCAATACCGAGTCCGAGAAATAATCCTCCCATCTCGGTAACATACCAATCATATTGCATCACACCGAAAACCAGACCTGCTATAGCAAGACCGAGCAACCAAAGTACTGCAACCTGTCTGCCGGTCATTCGCTCGGTTTCAGTTGCCTGGTTCTCATCTCTGGGCCAATATTGAAGATCAAGCTCATAGACCGGACTGCTTTCCGGATCTTTTTTCACACGCGATGCATATCTCATCACAAAAAATATTGCAATTGTAGTCAGCAATATCCAGATAAATATTCGATACTCGATCCCGGATAATGCAGGCAGCTCGGCAAGGCCCTGTGCTATTCCAAGCGTGAACGGATTAATAAAAGCGCCGGCAAATCCGACGTGCGCAGCGACATAACACATTGCAACCCCGGTAATGGAATCGTATCCTATGCTCCGCGCTAACGGGATAAAAAGCAATACAAAAGGAATCACTTCTTCACTCATTCCGAAAGTGGCGCCGGCGAAACTAAAAAGAATCATTACTGCCGGTATAAGTATTTTATCCCTTCCGGGTTTTTCAGAATGAGCCCGCGCAATAGCATGGATTGCCCCGGTTATCGCTCCTGTTTTCGCTATTATTGAAAATACACCCCCGATAACGAGCACAAACCCAATGATATAGGAAACTTCATTAATACCCCTGAGCGGCGCCGTTAGCAGCGATCCTACTCCCTGCGGAACTCTGTCCACATATTGAAAAGAACCGGGAACCGCAACTTCCCGTCCGTTTTTTTCAACATATTCATATTCACCGCCGGGAATGATCCATGTCAAAATTGTCGTTAAAATCGCAACACTGAAAACTATTATTAATGTATTCGGGGCTTTGTACTTTCGTTTTTTCAAATGTTACTCCGGTAAATATTTCTCAATTGTCAAATTTAACTGCCGCGTTCAATGTAAGTTCGGTCGTCTTTACAAGATCTTCAATTAATATATATTCTTCATTACTATGCGGTTGTTGTGCGCCGATGCCGAAATTAATTGCGGGTATTTCTTTTGCATTAAATGCATTCGCATCGCTTCCGCCGGTGTATCGAATCGGTTTCGGCTCTAATCCCGATTTCCGTAATAGCGATTCGGCTGCTTTATAATGATCGCTCGCCGGATCGATATAAAACGGGGCAAAAGCGAGAGTGGTATCGATGTGGATATTACCATTATAACGGGATGCAACCGACGATGCCGCCTCTTTTAAGCGATTGAGATGCTTTTCAATTATCTCCATCGAGGGTCCGCGGATTTCACCGTCAAACACAACCTCAGACGAGACAACGTTTGTTGCTTCGCCGCCGTGAATGCTGCCCACATTAAACGTCGCCCCGTCGTCAAGCCGTCCCTGTTGCAATGAATTAATTATACCGGCTGCAATAGCGATGGCGTTAACGCCTTTTTCGGGATTGACTCCTGCGTGCGCCGGTTTTCCCTGAGCGGTAATCCTGAATTTCAGACAGCCGAAGCAATGTTGAATGAAAATCCCGGGCCTGCGCGAACAATCGAACACGAATATACGCTCAATTGCCGGAAAATCCGATAGATCGAGATTCCGCGCCCCCACCATACCGATCTCCTCGGCAACGGTAAACAATACAACGATATTATTCAGCGGAAGCTCTTTTTCACGGGCAATCCTCAGTGTATAAAGCAATGCCGCGACGCCCGCACGGTTATCGGCGCCGAGTATTGTGGTTCCATCGGATGCGATCACGCCGTCTTTTACAACGGGATTTAACTTCAGCGTCGATCGAACCGTATCCATATGCGCCGCTAAAATGACCAGCGGTTTATCCGGATCGGTTTCTACGGGTATGCATAAAAGGTTGCCGGTTTCACTTGCATCGATCGGTATGGGCTGTTCGAGAATTCGAATATTGAGGGGCTCGAGATATCGTTTAATATAGTCTGCTACCTTTTTTTCATGTAACGAGATGCCTTCGATTCCGGCAAGTTTGCAGAAGTCGTCGACAAGTGCATCAATCTCTATATAATTACTATTCATCTCCTTAAAATAACAATGAAGGGCTTTTAACGCAACTTTTTTAGAAAGCTTTTCACATATTTATCATTATGTAAAACATAAAATTTCTTGAATTGACTTTCGCGATATTGATTTGTATACTATAAGATTATAAACTTTTGAAAATGTACAGGAAATTATCAGCGGTTATTTCATGAATCAACGAAAACTGTTCAGAACAATCGAAAACATTACACCGGAAAACTATTCTTCTGAGGAAGAGTTATTCGGCAAAATCATAAGCGAAATCATTAATAATGAAGAGATCAATATCACCGGGGCGCGTATCTGGCAGCTCGATCCCGGCAATCACTCGTACAAATTGATTCATCAGATGGGGAATATAGAACGCATCGAAGGCGGTTTTATGCTTAAAGTCAATGAATATCCCCTTTTCCATGACATTGCCAACCACCGCTCCGTTATGGGAGTTGAAACACACGATCGCTTGCGGGCGATCGGGATCAAGCATTACGCCGCCACCGGCGTCGGAGAAAAATATAATTTAAACGGTTATATGTTGTATCCGTATATTCTTGCATTTAATTCGGAAAAATTAGACGAAGAGCTGTTGGATACTCTCAATATCATCAGCGCGGCGGTTACTTCCTTTCTGAAAAGCCGGCGGATGCAGCAAGAAACCGAGGCAATGCAGCTTGAGTTGAAGCGCGCCCGCGAGATTCAAACGAGCATTCTTCCGCAACACGAATATGAATTCGGTAATTACCAGATGTACGGAACAACCATCCCTGAAGCACACGTCTGCGGTGACTTTTTCGATTATGTGGAAATCGGGCGGGAGGCGCGTCAACTGGGGGTTCTGGTCGGCGACGCCGCAGGGAAAGGCATATCAGCCGCAGTGCAGGCATTATACATATCCGGAGCTTTGCGGCTCGGTGCATCCCATCAGATTAAGACATCGGCAATTATTACAACCATCAATAAAATGATCACGCGAACATTTCCAGACGAACGTTTTGCAACTCTCTTCTATGCAGAATTGTTTGATAATCAGAGCGGTTCATGTCTGTATGTGAACGCCGGACACAATAATCCTATTTTCTATAACGCTGCAAATAATGAAGCCCATTATCTGGCGTCTACGGGGGGTGTGCTTGGGTTGACGCCCGAGCAGCACTATGTTGCCGAAAATATTAATCTGAAGAAGGATGATTTGTTGATTTGTTACAGCGACGGTATTGTCGAAGCGACAACTATGGCGGGCGATTTCTATGGTGAGGAACGTCTCGAGAAACTTATCAGGAACAATAAAGACAGAACTCCGAAAGACATCGTGCGGCTCGTAATCGACGATGTATT
Organism: Ignavibacteriales bacterium; assembly: GCA_003567775.1. Classification (GTDB taxonomy): domain Bacteria; phylum Bacteroidota; class Ignavibacteria; order T3Sed10-11; family T3Sed10-11; genus T3Sed10-11. Next base: position 32,751 of record PWYR01000161.1, read on the forward strand.
ATCGTTTTCGGCAAATGGAAAATATAACGATGATAAAACATTAGTAGTTGTGAAAAGGGTTAAGTGATATGAGACATTATCAGTTCAGATTTCCGCCGGGATTAATTATCCCGGGAATATTGGGAGTGTTGCTTCTAACGATTGTAGTATCGATCGGTCTGTTATTATTCGGTATTGTGCTTGCCGCACTCGTCGTGATCGGCATCGGATCGGCAATTTACCGGGCATTATTTGCGTCAAAACCGGAACAAAAGCCGGGTCGTCAGCATAGCATTCGTATTCGGACTAACCGGCCCGCACAAATAGATGACATCCCTTTTACCGATTATACGGAAATAGAATCAGGTTCGAACCATAATAATCGTGATAAATAGCAGATAGTAACTATGTCAACAACCGTGCCCCCAGAACCACAGATAAAGATTGAAAAAGCATTTTCAACCCCTTTCACGAATGTGATTTCAACTGCGCGAACGTGCTATTCGAGCAAAGGTATTATAAAAGATGAAGAAATCGTACCGTTCGAGCGGTGGCAGCCCCTGGCGAAAAGTATTTATGAAGCGGGACACCACACAACGTTCCAGCATGCGTACTTGCAGTTTACACTGTCAAACGTTTCACGCCAGTTTATATGGTCGTTCCTTCACAGTCATCCGTTTTATAATTCCGAGCAGGTGAGCCAGCGTTACGTCAAAATCAAAAAAGACGGATATTACGTACCGCACTTGTCGGGTGAAGCATTGTCACTCTATACACAAACGATACAAATGCAAACCGACGCATATTTTAAGTTGATCGAGCTGTTACACGAACCGACGTCCGTTCATTACTTTTCCCGTTTTCCCGCAAGACGAAATTATCCGGATAAGTACGGAAAGGATATTACTAAAAAATGCCAGGAATTCGCACGCTACGTCATGCCGGTCGCTACCTTCGCATATTTATATCATACCATCAGTGCAGTTACGTTGCTGCGCTATTACCGGCTCGTCAACCAGTACGATGCACCGGAAGAACAACGAATCATTATCGGAAAAATGGTCGACGCTCTGCTCGAACACGATCCGTTATATAAAACCATTCTTGAAGAACCGATTCCCCTGGAACAAACACCGGAAGGAAAGTTCTTCCTCGAATTTTCGAACGACCGCTTAAACGGTACGGATTATCGCAAGCAATTCATCCAAGAATTTGACGACTCGCTGGACGGCCGGGTTTCAAAGCTTATCGATTATAAAAACAACGGTGAGAAAGTGCTTGCATCGGCAGTGCGCGAGGTTTACGGTCTGCCCGAATCGATGCTTCCGGATGACGATGCCATCGATATGGTTCTGCATCCGGGAAAGAATACACTGCTCGGTGAATCGCTTGTATTGACGACTCACTCAAAACTTTCACGCGCGTTGTATCATGTACACTATACTTTCCGGAAAAAACTGAGCCATACCGCCGACTCCCAGGATCAGCGGCACCGCATGACGCCGGGTTCACGACCGGTTCTCTCGAAACAGCTTACCGATGAGCCCGATTACATCACGCCGGCGCTTGTAACCGAAAACAGCAAAGCGTATACACTATACAGGGAGACAATGAATCGCACCTGGGAAAACATCAACAAACTAATGCAGCTCGGCGTCTCCGAAGACGAAGCAGCTTATCTGTTGCCGAATGCGGTAAACATCCGTTTCACCGAATCCGCAGACCTGCTTAAC
>PWYR01000109.1 GCA_003567775.1 Ignavibacteriales bacterium
ACTTTATCAGTTTTACTAAATCAAATTATTTTCATCAAGTAGCAAAAAATTTTTTCTAACCTCACACCCCTCTCCGTAAAACGGAGAGGGGCCGGGGGAGAGGGCGTGAAGGCAAGTGCGAACTTTTCAGTTGTACATTGAGTTTATATAGCATCATCGTTCAACCAGGAATACCTCATGATTTCACAGGGCTGGAAAACCATCACCCAACTCTGCCGCGAGCTCCGTCAACGTGCAACACCTGCCGAAAGAAAACTCTGGCAATATCTTTGCAACAAACAACTTGACGGTGTTAAGTTCTATCGCCAGAAGCCGGTTGTTTACGAGGAATCATTCAATGAGAAATATTTTTATATTGCCGATTTCTATACGAGACAGAAACGCCTCGTAGTTGAACTCGACGGTCCGGTCCACGAAAATAAAAAAGAGTATGACAAGAATTGCGATATAGTTATTAATAATCTTGGATTACGGGTGTTGCGAATAAAGAACGAGGAGTTGGAAGATGTTGAAACGGTGTTGGAGAAGATACGGGATTATCTTTAGAGTTATTTGATTATAGCCTCACCCCCGTTCCCTCTCCGCTTCACGGAGAGGGGGAGTCAGGAGTCGAGTGTGTTTTCAGCAAACCCCACACCCCCTCTCCCCCGACATCTATTGGGGTGAAACAATAACTCTTGCGATGAATTACCCCCGTTTCGTATGAAGGGTCAAAGTTGGATTTGTACATTCACGCGTTGAAATACTTACAATCATTGCAGCCATTAGTGAGAAAATCATACGAACAGATTATTGAGCAAACGGATTCTCAGCCGCAAATTCACCGGCTATGGTAATTGTCGTAGTCATAATTCCTTCGTCACAGTCTTCCGCGTTGGAGTAAAAGGCATCAAATTCAAAACTGCCTGTTATGACCGCTTCGGTTGCGCTGTCGATGGTAAGTGTACCTGTATGGGCATATTCACCCCCGCACATTTCTGTCAGTGAGAAATAAAGAAATCCTGCTTCATGGTCTGAATATGCTCCGGTAAAAACAGGAGAATCAGGATCGTCTGTATGCACATGATTCCCGATATTATATGTGCCGGCTTCGGGCTGGTCTATGGGTTCCTCATCTGTATCTGTGAAAAGTAATTGGAAGTTGTATGTATGCGGACCTGGGTCTGAGTCATCAATATGAATTCCCCAGCTATGCTCGTTGCCGCCAACTCCGGCGCCTGAAAATAAAGCTGTTCCGGTTTTTTCATCTTCAACATCTCCGCTTATGCTGATGGTTACTTCACCCGGTTTGGGTCCGTTTTCGCCTATATCCGGGTCAACTTCATCCGGGTTTGTTGGTTCACTGTCGCAACCAATCAATAGAACGCTGATGACAATCAAACTTAAAAAAAGTTGATTTACATGTTTCATAAATCCTCCCTGCATATATAAATGTATAACTATTGATAAATATAGAAATGCTATTGGGGGGTGTTGATGATCCCGGAACGATAAGCACTCTGTCTGTAACTACAATGTATGCATTCGTTGAGTTAATGTCAAATAGTTAAGCGGCTTTGTTATTATCTGATGTTATGCAAAGGCAAACGCGGTTCTTCCCCCCTCCTTGCACTTGATGCCGTGAAATTGCATATTAACTGACACCACCATTTTCCGAATAAGAGAGATTCCTATGCGTACCTCAGTATTATTATTACTTTTCACGATGTTTTTTTCCTGTACCGTACTTCCCTGCACTACCGCGATCGTTGCCGGTAAGGCGACCGATGATGGAAGACCGCTGCTCTGGAAACATCGCGACACAAATTATTTTCAGAACAAGATAATGTATTTTGAAGACGGAAAATATCCGTACATCGGGCTTGTCAATTCAGAAGATGTAGAAGGCGAGGAAATCTGGGCCGGAGTCAATTCGTCCGGTTTTGCCATTATGAACTCCGCCTCATACAACCTGAAACCCGACGACGATACGACAAGTATTCAGGACCGTGAGGGGATAGTTATGAAGCTTGCATTACAGCAATGCGCCACACTGGAGGATTTTGAAAAGCTCCTGGATGAGCTGCCGAAACCGCTTGGTGTGGAAACAAACTTCGGAGTGATCGATGCACAGGGCGGCGCTGCATTTTACGAGACCGACAATTTCACGTTCCGCAAATACGATGTGAACGATCCGGATGTTGCTCCGGATGGATACCTGATCCGATCGAATTTTTCATATTCGGGAGATATGGAGAAAGGGCATGGATATATCCGTTATGATACGGCAACGGAGTTGTTTGATGAAAGATATAACGACGGGGAATTATCTGCCCGCTTTATATTAACCGGTGCAACCAGAAGTTTAAAGCACTCGAGAACAGGCGTCGATCTCCGGGATCACGAACTACAACCGGAAGAAACGACGCAATTCCACTTTTTCAGGGATTTTATTCCCCGGTTTACGTCTGCCTCATCAATAGTCGTACGCGGGGTACAACGCGGTGAATCGGCCGGGTATACTACGATGTTTACAATTCTCGGTTTTCCCCTTGCCGCGGTTACCGTGCCGCTCTGGGTCGCCGGTGAAAATGAATTTCCCGGCTACTTAAAAGCCGATGAATCCGATACAGCGCCGTTAAGCGATGCTTCGCTTCGGTTAAAAGCGGAATGTTTTCCCGTTGTCCGGGGAAGCGGCAGGGATTATATAAATATGAATGCTCTGTTAAACAGCGAACAAACGGGAATCCTGCAGCGCTTGCCGGAGCTTGAGGAAGAAATATTTTCACGCGAAGAAGAGTTCTTTAAAAACGTCGTGGATAAAGGAATAGATAGATCGGGAATTCTGGAATTCTACTCCGAAGTCGAAACGATGGTTGTAGATTTTTACGAAAGCATATTTGGAATAGCTTTGCAGTAATTTATCGTTTATAATTTCGAAACCGGTTCTTCCACGCGAACCGCGGATTTCCCTTGTTATAAATCCTTTTTTCTTTGAGGGCAGACGTTGAATGAGCTTTTCAAGCAGAGTTGTTTTCCCGGCGCCGGGTGTTCCGATAATCAGGAAGTTGTTGATGTGGATTCTTTTATCCATGGTTGCGTTCAATGTAAAAGGTCTATCTAAAGTAAAACTTGTATACACAAAACACAAATTTTTTATTTTCCTCTATTTCTTCTTATATTTAACCATTCGTTAAATTATCACGGATCAAGCAATGTGCGATACCGTTGTTGCTCTCCGGCCCTCGACATTCGATGGCAGTGTACTTTTTGCCAAGAACAGCGACCGATATCCGAACGAGGCGCAATACATTGAGATAGCGCCCCGGACGAAGCATCCCCCCGGATCGACTGTGCAATGTACCTACCGGACACTCCCGCAGGTTGAAACCACGTATGAGGCGTTTCTCTCGCGACCGTTCTGGATGTGGGGCGCTGAAATGGGTGTGAATGAATACGGCGTTGCGATCGGAAACGAGGCGATATTTTCTCGTGTAAAACCGCGTAAAGAACCCAATTTACTGGGAATGGATTTGCTGCGCCTCGGTCTCGAACGGGCTGCCTCTGCAAAAGAAGCACTCGAGATAATTACAGGATTGCTTGAACAATTCGGTCAGGGGGGAAATTGTTCCTACCGGCATAAACTTTATTATCACAATTCATTTATCATCGCCGATCCGGCTGAAGCATGGCTACTCGAGACGGTCGAACGTTTATGGGCGGCGAAACGGGTGGAGGAGTTCGGTTCGATATCCAACAAGCTGTGCATCGGTGCGGAATGGGATGAAGCATCCGACGGATTGATCGAAAAAGCGGGCAAGCTCACCGGGAAAAAAGTGAAGGGCGATTTTCATTTTTCCGGATTTCTGTCCGATACGATGATAACGCGGGCGGCGTGCAGTAGAGAACGAAGCCAACGTTCCGCATCAATACTCCACGAGAACAACGGCTCAATAGATGTAAAAACAATGATCCGTATCCTGAGCGATCATGGTGAAACGGCAGCTACAAAAAAGTTGAACGAAAACCGTTTATACAACAATGCTCTCTGCGCTCACGCCGGATGGGGACCGGCGCGGAAGGATACACAAACAACCGGTTCTATTATTGTACACCTGAAAAAAGATGAGCATACAATCTGGATAACGGGTACGTCGGCGCCGTGTACGAGTTTGTTTAAACCGGTGTGGTTGAAAACGGGAATGCCCGACATCGGTCCGGTACCCGCTTCAATATACGATCCGCACTCATTATGGTGGAACCATGAACGACTTCATCGCCTTACCATTGAAAACTATACTGAGAATATCACACACTATTTCGACGATCGCAACCGGATACAGGAAGAGTTTATTTCAAACGCAAACGGAACGGATCCTTCATGCAGGCGGTCTTTTACAGAAGAGTGTTTTTTAAAGCACAATGAGTGCATAGATCGCTGGATCGGGAACGTGAAAGCGTCTCCCCGAAGGAAAAAACGGTTCTCGCTTTACGACGTCGCGTGGAACAAATTTAATAAGGAAGCGAAATTTACAATATGAACGATTATACAACGAAGAGTTATTGGTTCACCACCCGGTCGTATTCCATAAACGAACCTCTGAAGGGAACCGTCTCGACCGACGTTCTGGTGATCGGCGGCGGTTACACCGGCCTTTCAACGGCATATCACGTAAAGCGGTTATCTCCCGGCAGCGATGTCACGCTTATCGAATCGGACATTATCGGCTACGGCGCCAGCGGAAGAAATGCCGGCTTTATCATGACGCTGTTCGGGTTCACCCTGTCGTTGACAAAACTGCGGTTCGGCCAGGAACGGGCGCGCGACGCACAGCTCTATATGCAGCGTGCAGTGGATTATTCGAAGGAATTAATCGAGCAAAATTCGCTCGACTGCGAGTTCGAGTATCCCGGTTTTCTCAGGGTTGCAACGACGCCGCATTATGTTAAACGACTTCAAAATGAATTAAATCTTGCCGAGAAATTAGGATTGACGGGAATTCGATGGATCGATAAGGACAATGTCCGGGAGAAAATCAGGTCGGATATGTATCTCGGCGCCTTGTATGAAGACCGGTGCGGATTGGTCAATCCGGCTAAGTTTGCGTGGGAATTGAAGCGGTTATGCGAGGAAAGCGGTGTGCATATTTATGAGAACACGCCGGCGGAATCGGTGAAATTGAAGCCGTCAGTTACGGTAAAAACGCCCGGAGGAGTTATCCATGCCGAAAAGATTATGATAGCACTTAATGCATATTCGCTTCATAACAGAAAATTAAAACGAAGGCAGATACCGGTAACGACGCACATTGTCCTGACCCGTCCTCTCAATGAAAAAGAGCTGGATACAATCGACTGGAAAGAAAGACAGGGCATAGAAGACGCGAGAAATTTGGTTCACTACTACCGGTTAACACGCGATAATCGTCTGTTAATGGGCGGCGGCAATGTTGCGTTGTCGTATGGAAAAACGGTCGATCGTGATCCGGATGAGAAGATATTTACGGAGTTAAAGAACAATGTCCGGCGAACGTTCCCCGTTCTCGATGATGTCGAATTTACACATCGATGGAGCGGACCCGTTTCAGTTCCCATCGACATGTCTCCGGCGATGGGATATGTAGGTGATAAGCGTGCAGTTTACAGTTACGGGTGTGTCGGTCACGGAGTTTCGATTACGCAGTTGAACGGAAAAGTAGCCGCAGAGTTGTTGCTGGAAAATTACTCCGGGCTTTCCGATATATTTTTTGTGAACCGGAAGGTTCCCCCCTGGCCTCCGGAGCCCTTCCGGTACGGATTGAGTTTTATAATTAAAAAAGGTTTACAACTTGAAGATACAATATATGAGAGGAACGTATGAAAAAACCATATCGCTGTCTGATTGTTTTAACAACAGTATTATTTTCGATTGTTATTTCTTATGCCCAAACCACCGTTATCAGCGGTGGTGTGTTGATTAATACCGACGGCAACCCTCCTCTTGAAAATGCCGTTATCGTTTTAGAGGGTTATCGCATTGCGGCGGTCGGAGTAAATGGTGAGGTTGCGATCCCCGGGGATGCGGAGATCATCGATGCAACCGGAGGATGGATCATACCGGGATTAATCGACTCTCACGTTCACTTTTTTCAATCGGGCGGTTTGTATACGCGCCCCGATGTTATCGATCTCAGAAAACACGTTTCCTACGAGAAAGTGGAGTTGCAATGGATTAAGGATAATCTCTCCGACACCTTCCGGAGGTATTTACGCAGCGGGGTAACATCGGTCGTTGACTTTGGCGGACCGATGTGGAATTTTGAAGTACGGGATAAAGCCGTACAGACTCCGGAAGCGCCGACCGTCGTAGTTGCAGGGCCATTGATCTCTACTTATCAGCCGGCAGCTCTCACGACCGATGATCCTCCGATAATCGAGGTGCAAACGGGAGAAGAAGCGCGAAGACTTGTGCGCAAGCAGGCAGAACGCGGCACCGATCTGATCAAGATATGGTATATCGTGACAAGAGGCAGAACGGTGGAAGATTCGCTGCCGATAATCAACGCAACAATCGATGAAAGCCGCGCACACGGTTTGCGCGTTTCGGTTCATGCAACTCAGCTCGAAACCGCCCGCGCAGCCATCAAAGCCGGAGCGGACATCTTGGTGCACAGTGTAACCGATACGGAGGTGGACGATGAATTCATTCAGCTTCTCAAAGAAAACGATGTGATATATGTTCCAACGTTAATGGTGTTTGAACGCTATCCCGCGGTGTTCAATCAACAGATACCGATGACCAGAGCAGAATTTCATTATGCACATCCCGATGTATTATCGTCGTTATTCGATCTCAGAAAATTACCGGAGGAAGACGTTCCGCCGGCTATCAGACAACGCATGCAAAATCCGCAACCGATCCCTGATGATCGGGTTGAGTTGAGAAATTTAAAATTATTGCACGATGCCGGCGTCATCATCGCCGCGGGAACCGATGCGGGCAATATCGGTACGGTTCACGGTCCGGCAATTTTTTATGAATTCGAATTGATGAGCCGGTCGGGATTATCGCCGATGGATATTTTAAAAACCGCAACCGTCAATGGCGCCAAAGTTATGGGAATGGAGAACGATCTCGGTACGATTGAAGCAGGAAAGATTGCCGATATTGTGATACTGAATTCCAATCCGCTTGACGATATAGCAAACACTGCGGACATAGGATATGTCGTGAAAAACGGAGTAGTATATCAACCGGAAGATCTTATTCCCGAATCCCCGGTCGACGTTGTAAAGAAGCAGGTCAATGCCTACAACGCACGCGATCTTGATGCATTCGTTTCGTTTTATCATCCCGATGCGGTCGTGTATCGATATCCGGGTGAAATACTCGCTTCGGGAGAGCGGGAAATCCGGGAACGGTACCGGATGCGGTTTGATGAGTCGCCGGCGCTGCATGCTGAGATCGTAAACAGAATAACCCTGGGTAAGTATGTTATCGATGAAGAGCGGATAACCGGAATCGACGGCGATGATCCGCTTTACGCAGTAGTAATCTATGAGGTATCGGACGGAATTATTTTGAATTCATGGATTATAATTGAATAGGAGTAGGTACAAGCGATATATTCGGAAAATTAGTTCTCACTGAAAAACCCCGATATTCCAACCGCGCTATGGTTCGACAAGCTCACCATGATTCCATAGCGCGAAGGTAATCATCCTGAGCTTGTCGAAGGTAATCATCCTGAGCTTGTCGAAGGTAATCATCCTGAGCTTGTCGAAGGATGGTGTGAGGGGATTTTGATCGAGAGCTAAATTATACAATCATTCTCAATTAATCGGAGGGTATACACATGCATGGTTTCGCACGATTATTAATCTCTTCTCTTGTATTTATCTTCATTTTTTCTCCGGGTGTTTATACATCATCATATTCCATAAGCGATATAATGAGCGCACCGTTTACTTCAAACCTTACGGTCGCACCAACGGGCGATCAAGTTGCCTGGGTTTTTAATACCGAAGGTCATCAAAATATTTGGATAGGATCCGGGCCGGAGTATAATGCACAGCAATTAACAAACTATACCGGGGATGACGGCAAACCGATTTCCAATGTCAGTTTCACACCGGACGGGAAGAAAATAGTATACACACTGGGCAGTCCGTTTAACCCGTTGAGCGATCCCCGCGGACCCGACCAGGCAATTTACGTTATAGATGTCGACGACGGTGAACCGCGCCGGCTTGTTGAAGGAACGAATCCTGTCGTATCACCCGATGGGATGACGGTTCTATTCACAAGCGCAGGCGAGATTTTCATCGTTCCTCTCGACGGCAGTGAAGATCCGTATCGATTATTCCGTGCACGTGGAAATAATCATTCGTTTCAATGGTCGCACGACGGCTCACGCCTGCTCTTTCAAAGCTCTCGTGAAGTACACAGCTTTATCGGGATTTATGATCTTGAAAACGAGGCAATTACCTGGTTGATGCCCGATGTGTATCGCGATGTCTCGCCTGTCTGGTCGTCCGACGAAAGATCTGTTGCATTTATACGTACTCCTCCCGGTAAGCATCATGAGCTTCCGCCCTGGCGCAGGGCCGATCTTCCGTTTTCTATATGTGTTGTGGATGTGGAAACGGGTGATGGAAGAAAAATCTGGGAAACATCAACCGGCGGCGGCTTTGCACAAACGTATCCGGATCAACCTCTGCATTGGGTAAACGATGACCGCCTGGTGTTCTACTCCGAACATACGGGTTGGATGCACCTGTACTCCGTATCAATCGGAACGGGGGAAAGCGTTGCTTTAACATTTGGCAAATATGAGGTTGAGCATATAGCCGTTTCACCGGATCGACAAATCGTTATATTCAATTCGAATAACGACGATATCGATCGCAGGCATATGTGGCGTGTTCCGGTTACCGGCGGTATGCCCGAGTTGCTCACCCCCGGCAGCGGCATTGAATGGAGTCCCGCAGTATCACCTGACGGCAACAGATTATTTTTTATACAGGCAACCGCCCGGCGGCCGGGTCAGCCCGCGGTAATGAACCTACAATACGGGGATATAAGATTGCTTGCTGCTGGATCGATACCCGTTCGATTTCCGAAGGAGGCGCAAGTTGAACCCGAACAGGTGATCATTCAAGCAGCGGATGGTGTAACCGTTCACTCCCAATTATTTATGCCGCCCGATGCTCGGCCCGGCGATGGTCGACCGGCGGTTATTTATATGCACGGCGGTCCTGTGCGTCAGATGTATCTCGGCTGGCATGATCGCGGGTATTATCATTATAATTATGCATTCAATCAGTATCTTGCTTCGCAAGGATATGTTGTTCTTTCGGTTAACTTCAGAGCAGGCATCGGGTATGGTGCAGCGTTCCGTACTGCGGAGAATCAAGGTCCGCGCGGGGCATCGGAATATCAGGATATACTTGCCGCCGCGGAATATTTGCGCGAACGCCCTGAAGTCGATCCAAATAAGATCGGGCTCTGGGGCGGTTCATACGGCGGGTATCTCACGGCGCTCGGTCTTGCGCGAAACTCGGATATATTTGCGGCGGGCGTCGATCTGCACGGCGTGCATGACTGGTCGCTGCGGGGTTCGCGTCGAAACGGCGGCGGCTGGGCGATATTCGATGAGATGAAACAGCTCGCCTATGAATCGTCGCCCGTTGCAGATATTGAAAAGTGGACGTCGCCGGTATTATTCATCCATGCCGATGATGACCGCAACGTTGATTTTATTCAGACAACCGATCTGGCTCGTAGACTCCAGCAGCTCGGACAGGTGCATATCGAAACGCTTGTATTTCCCGACGATGTGCATAGCTTTTTATTGTTTGAAAACTGGGTGCGTACGTTTGAAGAGGCAGGTGACTTCTTTGACAGGTTTTTGAAAAATTAGAACAAGTAGAAAAAATAAAATTTACCCCGTGAGTTCCGTTTTTAATAGATCTCACGGGGTAAAGATTTTTTTCCACAATACTACGGAGTAATTAAATACCGTTTAGTCGCGTTCTTTAACGGTTATAACCACCCTGCGATTTTGTTG
>PWYR01000009.1 GCA_003567775.1 Ignavibacteriales bacterium
AAATATTGAATTAGATCGTTGGTGCCGATACTTAAAAAATCAACGAGACGGGCGATCTCTTTTGCCAGAATCGCAGCGGAAGGCACTTCGATCATTGCACCTACTTGTATGTTTTCGTCAAAAGGAATATTCTTAGCGCGAAACTCCTCTTTTACATCCTTGATGTGGCTTAGTGTTGCGGTAACCTCGGATACACCCGAGATCATCGGTAAAAGAATCTTCACGTTTTTTTTCAAACTTGCCCGGAACATCGCACGTAATTGTGTTTTAAACAATTCGGGGCGATCAAGCAATATACGTATACCGCGCCACCCGAGAAACGGATTGTTTTCGTCGATCGCTAACGGATAAACTTTATCGCCGCCGATATCGAAGACTCGAAGGATCACATCGTGCGGATACACTTTTTCCGCCGCAAGCCAGTACGCTTCATATTGTTCATCCTCGGTCGGGAAGGTATCTCGCCCTATAAGCAAGCCTTCACTGCGAAACAACCCGATTCCTTCCGCACCCTGGAATCCCACAAAATCAAGCTCTTCCTCAAGATCTGCATTTGCGGATAATGTTATCCGTCTCCCGTCTTTTGTTTCAGCCGGATAATCCCGAAGTACGGCAAGTTTTTTCTCGAAAAGCGTATATCTACGTTTCTTCTCAACATACTTTTCAATATCGGTTTTATTCGGGCGAATGATCGCGGTTCCGCTGTAACCGTCAAGAATCATCTCATCACCGGTATTGGCATCGCGGCTAATGCGGGAAAGACCGACGGCGGCGGGTATCTTCAACGAACGTGATAGGAGTGCGGTATGCGAGGTTATTCCCCCCATGTCGGTTGCATAGCCAAGAACATTGTTTCTTGACAGCAATATAGCATCCGCGGGCGACAAATTTTTTGCAACGACGATCGCCGTCCCTTTGAAGCGCGAAAACAACCGTTCCTGCTGAATGTTCCGGATGATACGGTGTTTCACATCCTCTATATCATCAGCCCGTTCTTGCATATACGCTTCGTCGGCGTTCAGCATTGTTTGCTGAAACTTTGACAGTTCACTATATACGGCAGATTCTACATTAAGTCGCTCCGTACGTATACGGTCCATAATCTGATCGATCAAGACCGGATCGTGTAAGATCATGATCTGGGCTTCGAAAATCCGGGCTTTCGCGTTGCCGATCTTTTGCTCGGTAAAGGAGAGTATCTTATTTAATTCTTTTTCAGAACGTTGAATCGCTTGTTTCAAACGCTCGATTTCTTTTTCCGCTTCTTCGGGTTCAACGATCCGTTGATTCACTTCGATGGTTTTACGCTCAAAAACAAATACCTGTCCGTAGGCAAGACCCGGCGATGCAGCTATCCCGTGAATAACGACTCTATCGTTATTCCGTTCGTTATTTTGTTCAACCGACTGAGCCGGATTAGTATTTTCGGTTTGATCGACCATTCCGTATTGTCAATTAATATTCGTCAAATCCATCTTCGAAGGCTTTTTTGATAGCTTTAAAAGCTTCTTTTTCATCACTCCCTTCCACACGAACAGTCAACTCAGCCCCTTCTTCAGCGGCTAAAGACATTACTCCGATTATACTTTTACCGTTGATTTCCATTCCGTCTTTGATGATAGTAAAATTTGACGAGAATTTTGCGGCAGTTTTAACAAGTACTGCTGCCGGTCGTGTATGTATACCTTTTTGGTTCCTAACGGTTAATGTCTCTTCAATCATACAATGCGCTGAAAAAATCCCCTTCCTATAATAAATAATATATGCAATTTGAATTTAATAATCTCTACCCAACAGCATTTTTGCAAATGACCGTAAATTATCCCGTCCTACGTTCTCAGGGAGCCGAGCTAAACAATCTTCCGCCTTTGAAGTATAGTGAGCAACGGCATCTCTTGCGGCATCCGCAGCTTTAGTTTGTGTATAAATATCAAGTACTTCATCGATTTTCTTAGCGCTGCTTACCGTACGATCAAACACCTGCCGCAATACCGATTTCTGAGAGTCTGATGCATGCTCATTTGCGTATAATAACAGAAACGTTCTTTTTCCCGTTTTTATATCATTATGAATCGGTTTTCCGAGTTTCGAAAGATCTGCCGTAACATCAAGCAAATCATCCTGAATTTGAAATGCAAGTCCGAGAAATGTACCGAATTTGTGCAATGCTCTTATCTGTTTTGCATTTGCATTTCCGATAACGCCGCCTATTGCCGCAGCAATCCTGAGCAATGCCCCGGTCTTTTTCTCAATCATATTGAGATAGTGATCAACCGTTACGTCATACATTTGCTCGAATTCCATATCGAATGTTTGTCCTTCACACACTTCAAGCAATCCGTCGGTAAATAAGCTCGTTATTTCTTCAAGTCGCTCACTCTTGCTTTCAAGTAATGAATGATATGCAACGGCGATGAGTGCATCGCCGACGAGAATTGCAATATTATCATTCCATTTTTTGTGCACCGTAGCCCGCCCGCGCCGCGAGTCAGATGCATCCATTATATCATCGTGTACAAGAGTAAAATTGTGCAATATTTCCACAGCAAGTGCGGCAGGCAATGCATGCCGCCACGTACCGCCGACGGCATCACATGAAAATAATGTGAGCAAGGGACGAACTCGTTTCCCGCCTGCATCAAGCACGTATCGGCCCGCTTCGTACATAGACACCGGTTCACGTTTAGTTAATAATCGTGAGATACGGTTGTTAATCTCCAAACGATACCGCTCTATGGCTTGATCGAAGGTTTTCATGATATTTTGTTTATTTATTTTCCGGGTTTTTTGAATTAACAATTACTTGCACAAGCTGCAGATCGGTGACAGTTCGTGCACCGGTGAGAAACATTACACGTTTTATATCTTCAATCCAATTCTGAATGTGCTTTTTAAGCGACCGTTTACCGCCGTGCACCGCTGTTTCAAGAAAAATCCGCGCAGCCCCAACCATGTCTGCACCGAGAGCGATCGCTTTTGCCGCAGTTATACCGTCGTATATTCCACCGGAGGCAATAATGCACAATTCATTATATTCCGGGCGCAACGCCGTTACCATTTGCAGCGATTCACATGTTGGAATTCCCCAATCCCAGTATTCATCGGGAACCGCACTCTTCTTCCGCCGCACCATTTCAATACCCGACCAACTTGTTCCACCCGCCCCGGCAACATCGATATGTGTAACACCAACCGACAGCGCGCGTCGTGCAACATCGGAGGAAATACCTGCACCTACTTCTTTTATAATAACCGGACACTTCAATGCTTCAACCAGAAGCGCTATCCCATCAAGGACACCGCGAAAATTTGTATTGCCTTCCGGTTGCATTAACTCCTGCAGCGGATTTAAATGAACAACAAGGGCGTCAGCGCGTATAACATCGACGAGCCGGTGAAAATCTTCAATACGATATTCGTCATTATAAAGCCGTGCAACTTCAGTCGCCCCGATATTACCAAGCAACGGCACAGAGGGAGCAATTTCACGGATGGCGCCGAAACTATTACCACGCGCCGCATCATCCAACATCTGACGCTGACTTCCCATCCCCATCGGGATAGATAATTCCTGACACACCGAAGCAAGCTGCCGGTTAATAGCTTCACCCCGTGCAAATCCGCCGGTCATACAAGAAATTAAGAGCGGCGCCTGAATCTTTTTATTTAAAAAAACCGTGCTGAGGTCGATCTCATTAAAATTTATTTCGGGCAGCGCGTTATGGACAAAACAAACGTCCTCGAAACCTGTTGTTTTCGACCGGAAAGCTACATCTTTATTTAACACAATATCGACGTGGTCGCGTTTACGACGGGCAGATGAACGACTCGATTCTTTTATCTTCGGAGTGGATTTACTCATACATACAGTTTTATTTTTTTCAAAATAATAATAATAGAGACTATAGTCAATAATAGTGTAAAAATGAACAATTTTATTTGATTATTGGTTATATCATTAGTATATTTAAAGATAATATAATTGAACTTTTAAACATACCAGTCAAGTCATTATTATTTACACCTGCACATGAGAGCAATTATACCGGTTGCCGGCGTCGGAACAAGACTCCGGCCTCACACGTATACACACCCGAAAGTACTTCTAAATGTTGCCGGGAAACCCATTATAGCCCATATAATGGACAAAATCGTCGATGATGGCATAAAAAAAGCGACGATCATAGTGGGCTACCTTGGTGACCGGATCAGAAACTATCTGGAAACCAACTACGATATTGAACTTGATTTTATTTACCAGGAAGAACGCCGCGGCTTGGGGCATGCTATTTATATGGCAAAAGATACCTTTAAAAACGATCCGCTCTTTGTTATCCTTGGCGATACTGTCTTCGATGTCGAATTGAAAGATGTTCTGAAGAAAAAAGAGTCATCGTTAGGGGTAAAAACAGTCGATGATCCGCGGAGATTCGGCGTCGCGGTAACGGAAAACGGTGTCGTGACGAAACTTGTCGAGAAGCCGCAGGAACCGGTAAGCAATCTCGCACTTGTGGGACTATACCTGATTCAGGATCCGGATATGATTACCGATTGTCTTGCAGAGTTGATCCGCAAGGATATTAAAACAAAGGGTGAGTTTCAACTGACCGATGCTTTGCAGATTATGATCGAACGGGGACATGAGATGACTACGTTCCCCGTCGAAGGATGGTATGATTGCGGCAAACCTGAAACGATGCTATCTACGAACCGCCACCTGCTCGATAAAGTCTCGTATATAGCCGACGGTGCAAAGGATGGTAATGTCATTATCCCACCCGTTTATATATCGGAATCCGCATCGATTAGCAAATCGGTAATCGGTCCGTATGCAACCATCGCCGATAACACCGTTATTAATGAATCCGTTATTAAGGATTCGATTATCGGCGCCGGTTCACGCGTCGAACAGGCGCTTCTGGATTGTTCGATTATCGGTAATGAGGCGTATGTAAAAGGAAACTACAAACGCATCAACCTTGGTGATTCTTCCGCAATCGATTTCAGTAACGATCCCGAATTTATTTTATAATTTTTAATTCGTTTTTTTATTTGTACAATTAAATCAACAGGAGTTTATTTACCTATGGCATTTTTGTTTACTTCAGAATCTGTCTCAGAAGGACATCCGGATAAAGTATGCGATCAGGTTTCCGATGCGGTTCTCGATGCCGCATTGCGTGAAGACCCGGATTCCCGTGTCGCCTGTGAATGCTTTACGACAACCGGCTTGATCCTTATCGGAGGGGAAATCACCTCGAAGTCACATATAGATTTTCAGAAAATAGCACGATCGGTTATTCGGGAAATCGGATACACAAAATCGGATTACAAATTCGACGCCGATTCATGCTCGGTATTGCTCACCGTTCACAAACAATCCGGTGATATTGCAATGGGCGTCGATACAGGCGGTGCGGGGGATCAGGGAATGATGTTCGGATACGCGGTCGATGAAACCGACGAGCTTATGCCGATGCCGATCATTTATGCACACCGGCTTGTAGAGCGGCTCGCCGCAATCCGGAAAGAAGAAAACAAATTGATGCCGTATCTCCGCCCCGACTCAAAATCACAGGTAACGGTTGAATATGGCAACGATAAAAAACCGAAACGCGTACATACCGTCGTCATCTCCACACAGCACGATAACGGCGTTTCACAAGAACAGATTAAAAATGACGTCATTGAACACGTAATCAGGAAAGTTATACCATTGAACTTGCTCGACGACAAGACTATTTATCATGTTAACCCGACCGGTAAATTCGAGATCGGCGGTCCGCACGGCGACAGCGGATTAACAGGTCGAAAGATAATAGTCGATACCTACGGCGGACGCGCCCCGCACGGCGGCGGTGCATTCAGCGGAAAAGATCCGTCAAAAGTCGATCGCAGTGCGGCATATGCGGCGCGGCACCTGGCGAAGAACATTGTCGCCGCCGGACTTGCTACCGAATGTTTAATTCAATTATCGTACGCGATCGGTGTAGCAGAACCGATCAGTATATATGTTCATACATACGGAACCGGCAAAAAACCGGATAACGAAATTGCCGGTTTTATTCAAAAAGAGATCGATCTCACGCCGAAAGGCATCATCGAACGTCTCAAACTGAAACGGCCGATCTATACAAAGACGGCGGCATACGGACACTTCGGCCGTAACGACGATGACTTCCGGTGGGAGCATCTCGATCTTGTCGATAAATTTAAATCATTACTATAATGTTTCATAAAATTTTTGGGAGAACCATGGATCAGAAAAAAGGTCAGTATAAAGTAGCGAGCATGAAACTCGCAGATGAAGGACACAAACGTATTGCATGGGCGGAATCGCGCATGCCCGTCATGATGTCGCTCATCGAAAAATATAAAAAGACAAAACCGCTTAAAGGATATCGTATTGCCGGTTGTCTTCACGTCACAAAAGAGACCGCAGTACTCGTGAAAGCACTTGAAACGGCAGGCGCCAAAGTAAGCTGGAGCGGCTGCAACCCGCTCTCGACGAACGACTCCGTTGCAGCGGCGCTTGCAGATGACGGCTATTCAATTTTCGCCTGGCACGGGATGAACGTGAAAGAGTTCTATTGGGCAATCGACCGCACAATCGACTTCGAACCGAACCTCACACTCGACGACGGCGCAGACCTTATTTTCACTCTGCACAATAAATACCGTAAACTTGCAGAAAATGGCGTTATCGGCGGTACTGAGGAAACCACCACCGGCGTGAAACGTCTACGCGCAATGGCAGATGCCGGCGAACTCCTCTATCCCGTCATCGCTATCAATGACACACCGACAAAGTGGGATTTTGATAACGTATACGGTACAGGTCAGTCGACGCTCGACGGTATTCTTCGTGCAACAAGCATTCTCTTTGCAGGCAAAAATGTGGTGGTTGCCGGCTATGGTCACTGCGGCAACGGTGTCGCTAACCGCGCTAAGGGACTCGGAGCAAACACGATCGTCACCGAAGTACAGCCGACCGCCGCACTAAAAGCAACGCTTGACGGACATCAGGTAATGTCGATGAAGGAAGCCGCGAAGATCGGTGAAGTGTTCATTACCGCAACCGGTGTCAACAATATACTTCGGAAAGAACACTTCGAGAAGATGCGTGAAGGCGCCATCGTCTGTAATACAGGGCACTACGACAATGAGATCAATCTGAAAGATCTCAAAGAAATTACAAAAAGCGTTCGTGCAATTCGCCACAGCAATGAAGAGTATACCTTAAAGAACGGTAAAAAGATCTATGTCCTCGCACAGGGTCGATTGGTGAATCTCGCGGCAGCTGAAGGACATCCGTCGGAAGTGATGGATATGTCGTTTGCCAACCAATTTCTTGCGCAAATCAAGCTTGCCTAACTGGATAAACAAGGCGGCCGTATGTCGAACGCCGTTCACGATATCCCGAGACAGCAGGATGAGGAAGTAGCCGAGCTGAAGCTCAAGACGATGGGAATTAAGATCGATAAACTGTCGAAGGAACAAAAACATTACATAACCGATTATGCGGCGGGTACGTAAGAATGCGTGATTGCATGGATGCATGATTGGATTGCCGATCGGTGGAGACCATCTACGCGCAGGATAGTGTGCGGGCAAGATAGCCTCCACCTAAACGACTGTATCATTGCATAATTGACGAGATAAAAAAAATTTCTTCACAGCAGAAGACGTTGCAGTACGGGCGTATCACCGTTGAGCTTTCTCGAAATATCATTATTGGAAACGAAACTCTAATCCAAACGAATCGGTAACCGACTTCAAAACGGGACGCCCGTACAATATTTGCCGTTCGGATGAGTAAGGACGTTACCCCGACATGCAATTGTTATCGTACTAAAAATCTCTCGTCTTTTGTCGGGGTAACGTCCCGACACTAATTCCGGGGAAAAAACAACATTATTCAATTACTATGCACGAAATAAAAAATACATCATTGAAATATTAAGTAGCAAGAGAGCTACTAAGCTCGCGGGGCTTTTCAAAATAACAAAATCATTTTGTGAGCAGCCCCGATAAATCGGGATTGTTCTTGATTGTAGCATTATTTTGTGAACAATCCCGCTACGCTTCGCTTTGCGGGACTTTCCTTAATTATAATAGATCATTTTGTGAAAAGCATCTTTTTCACGTAATGTAATCCCTCCACAGTACTCCCACCGGATACAGGATGTGCCGTGAACCGGTAAATATATATTCCGCTTGCAACAAAATTACCCGAGCTATTGCGTCCCTCCCATACCGCAGTATGATAACCCGGCTCGATCACATCATCGACAAGTCGCAGCACTTCACGACCCATTATATCATACACAACAAGGGATACTCTTGATGCTTCGGGTATCTCGTATCGTATTGTTGTTGATGGGTTGAATGGGTTGGGATAATTCTCGTGTATTGCGAATTCAGTCGGCAGTGCGAAAGCTTCCATTTCCATTGCAAGAAGCTCATCACCTGATGTGGGGCATACGATGTTG
Source organism: Ignavibacteriales bacterium (assembly GCA_003567775.1). Classification (GTDB taxonomy): domain Bacteria; phylum Bacteroidota; class Ignavibacteria; order T3Sed10-11; family T3Sed10-11; genus T3Sed10-11. The sequence continues at coordinate 8,493 of PWYR01000009.1, forward strand.
CCGTTGTTCATCGGATACACTTTTATCTGAGCCGATGCGTTTTGATTTCCCGACTGGACATCGACGCGTAAACGGAAATCATATTCCATATCACTTACATTAATGCTATAAGATTTACTCGTCCCCACTTGAGTCCAGTTGGTCTCGTAAGTACAATCCAGTTTATAATGTTCTATCTTTCTATACCATTTATAGGTATAGCTGCCGTCGCCATAAGATGCGTCTGCTGTCCAGGTATAATTGCCGGAAGTATATATTGCACTCGGACCGGAGATGCTTACCTGTAGTGTGGGTGTTCCTAACACGGTATATGCAAATTTTACATTCGAAGGTGTGGTCGGTTTCCATCCCACCCATTGACCGGCGATAGTCCATAATTCATAAACATAGGTTCGCAGTGTGGCGCTTGACGAAGTAACCGTCCCGGGAACAACATCCGTCCAACCCATAGAAAAATTCGGACTTTCAATGGACCAACCGAGTGTTCCTGATGTATTATCTACTCCTCTTCCCCAAACATTTGGTATCCCTTGATAGGTTTTGCCGAAATTTACATTTTTTCTCACCTCATGACGTTTCACTATGTATGCAGCATCAGCCATCCCTGGAGCGCCATAAATAATAAGCGTGTACGTGGAAGTACCACCCTGGTCCGTTCCACCGGTTGAAGTAAGGTGATTAAGTTCGTATGGATATAGTAAATACTCCAACGCATTCTTTGCATTTACACGACCATGCCCATACCAATTATCAAACCCTGGATCACCTTTATCATCAGCAGAGAGTTGAATAATTCTCTCAATATCGTCATTGTAAAGGGATGGTCTAAGTCCTTTGAGCAATGACGCTATACCGGACACGTGTGACGTTGCCATTGATGTGCCGCTTTGATGTTCATAATTCGGATCTGAGAAATAAATACCATTCCGAAACGTGGACAAAATAGAAACACCTGGAGCAACAACGTCAATGTGATTACCAGTATTTGAAAATGCGGCTTTCACATCGCTGCTATTTGTGGCTCCGACCGCAATAATACCATGACCGAATGCCGCAGGATAATTAATGGGATTCCCTGATTGATACTCATTACCCATCGCAACGGCTGAGACACGATTCTTTTTGTATGCGTACGCAAATGCCATCCGAACGGTAGTAGAATAACGCGGATTCCCTTGATTATCTACTAATCTCCAGCTATTGTTCAATATGCGAACATAATTACTGTAATTCACCGCATTAACAATTGCATTGTATACCCCCGTATCGTCTTTATTATCTACTCTTCTTGAATGAAGTTTTGCATACCAATCCACCCCTGCAATCCCGGCATATTTTGAACCATCCCAGTTGTTGGTTTTCGCGGCGGCAATTCCGGCGACATGAATACCATGACCGTCCCACCCCCATCCCGACTCACCGGATA
>PWYR01000028.1 GCA_003567775.1 Ignavibacteriales bacterium
ACCGGACTACGCGTGATACGAGTTATTTTTCTTATGGCAAGATCGTCTACAAAGCCGGCGCATTCTTTCTTGCGGGGCGCTGGCATCTCGATATGTACAACTCTTTCCTGATCGATGAAGCCGACCTTGAAGGCATCTTCGAGCTTGCACGACTCACACGTTTGCCGGTACAGCAGCAGGGACGCGCCGCGATCGGCACGGGATTATCGTCATTGCAAATTGCGTATGCGTGCCGGAACGGCATACTCGTTCCGGCAAAGAAGCGAGAACCGGAAGATTTCAAAACCGCACGCACGCTTATACTCGCCGACCGGGGCGGACTGATGTTTCTGCCGGAGATGGGATACCACGAAAACATCGGTGAACTCGATTTCACATCGATGTATCCGGCGCTGATGGTGAACAAGAACATCTCGCCGGAGACGATCAATTGTAAATGCTGCCCCGATTCAACCGTGCGCGTACCCGAACTCGGCTACCGCATCTGCGAGAAGCGGCGCGGAATTGTACCGGAAACACTCGCGCCGCTGCTTGTCCGCCGCAAGCATTACAAAACAATGCAAAGAAAATTGCAGAATAAATCAAGTGGCGGCTCATTGGAAACGCCCGTCCTCACCGCCGAACGCTACAAACGCAGACAGACCGCGCTCAAGTGGATACTCGTCACCTGCTTCGGGTATCTCGGATACAAGAACGCCCGCTTCGGACGTATCGAGGCGCACGAGACGGTCAATGCATTCTCACGCGAGACGCTCCTGCAGGCAAAGGAGCTTGCAGAACAGGACGGCTTTCACCTCGAACACGCCATTGTCGACTGCGTGTGGCTGAAAAAAGAAAATGCAGACGAAAAAGAATATGAACATCTTGCAAAACGAATCGAAGCAAAGACCGACATCCCGATCACCTTCGAAGGTATTTACAACTGGATAGTCTTCCCCGCCTCAAAAATGGACACGGCGCTCTCAACGGTCACGCGGTATGTCGGACGCTTCCGCGACGGCGAGGTAAAGATACGCGGCATCGAGGTCCGCCGCCGCGATACGCCGCGGTACGTTAAAAAAATGCAGATTGATATGTTACAGCTTATGGCGGAGGTTCGCTCCATAGAGCAAATCGAAAACCGGATGCCCGACCTCCTTGCAATCGTGAAACATTATGTACAGCAACTGCGCGAGGGACAGGCGAACCCGTATGAGCTCGTTGTGCGTCGACACGTCACACAGGAGCCGGATCAGTACAGCAACCGGAGCGTCAATGCCCTCGTTGCACAGGCGATCGTTGCGGCGGGTGTATCGCTGCAGCCGGGCGAAAGCATCGAGTTCATCATTACCGATCAATCCGGTAAGCATGACCCGGATAAGGCGAAGCCGTTATTTATGTATAAACCGGAAGATGGTTACGATGTGGAGCAATATACAAAACTGGTACTCGATTGCGCAGCGACGCTGCTACACCCATTAGGTTGGTCGAAGAAACGGTTGGAGGAGGAGATAGCGGAGGTAAGGAAAAAGAAAAATATCCAGAGGTTGAGGAAAATACCGGCAACGTATAATCAGATACCAACTTTCATGCGTACAAACCAATGAACATAGCCTCCAACAATATTAAATGATTCGGCAAAAAGGTTGACACCATTGACAGGATCAATTTTGCTTTCAGGGTTGATAGTAAAGCTATAACGATGCCTCGTCTCGGTAACCTGCTTATATTCCACAGAAAGTCGCAATGAGTCGGCAAGTTCAATAACCCCATCAAGGGGAGACTCTGACCGTATTGTAAATCGATTTATTAGATGGAGAGTACCGGTGCCATCTTCGTATACCCTATATTGTGGATAAGCAAAGTACACTTCTGGAAGATTCCCCAACTTAACACTTCCATCCGGACGTGGATAATCCGATATATAATTCTCGTAAGAAGGTTCGGGAATACGGCACAGGAAGAAAAAATGATTTTCGATATCAGTAGGTGTGCTTAGAAAGGGTGTTAGTGACCTGACCAATTCAAGCGAATATTCGGCAAAAATTTCTTTCTTGCGTGAAACGTCGGTATCGGGGTAAAACATAACGGCTATATAGCCGGGATGAATGTAAAATGTCTTATATTTACCACTTTCAAATATATCTACCGGGATTACTGTTACTTTTTCTTCAGTACTTTTTCCTGTATCTATTATATCACAAGCAACTCCCCACCATAGGATTAAAATACCTGCAATTAATAACAATCTTTTCATAAATCGAGCCTGTTCAATAATTAGACTTTGAGGACAGGGCTGATCTGTCCCCCTTTATTGAAATTAAAGATGATATCCTGTGTAAGTGCAATATCGTGTATCAGGACATTGTCTATACCATTATACACAACCAATCACTCATTCAACCAATTATCCATGCAACCCCGCCTACGCAGAAGCTCCGGCGGGCAAGCATGCATCCATGCCACCTCCCTTCACTCACTACTATGCCACCATTCCCGAAACACACGGCAGAGACGCGCCCCGTTAAACTCAGCTATAATAATTCCGTTAAGTTCAACGTGTTTTCCGGTTGCCATTCGTAGAAATGAAGTGTGCCAGTGCGCAATCCCGGTATTACCGGTTACGGCAAGTACGTCAAATGAGAAATGAACATCCTGCTGCCGTGATGTCGCATCAGCCCATGCTTTTGCAATTTCATCTCTCCCCCGCTTCGGCGCCTCGAACGGCGTCCAAAAATACTCGGCGTCCACAGTGAATAAGGCCGCTGCAGCAGCGGGATCGCGCGATTCCCACGCATTTTTGTATTTTATGAGCCACTCATTCAGCGACGAAATATCTATCTGCTTTGTCATTTTTTTTATAGCCGATTGATTTATTAACGATTACTTTGCCGTATAGCCCTGACAACCTTTTTTGTTCGCCTGTCTTCATAATAATCATGCACCACCAGGATCGCGTGTATCATCCCGGGTATATAAAACAAAAGTGTGAGCAAAAGATTCAACAATGCCTGCACCGGTTTACCGCAAAAAAGGACGGCAACCGGGGGTAATAGTATTGCAATTAAATATCTCATGTTTTTTTCATAATTATCATTGATATGTCGTCATACACCCGCGCATCACCGCGGAACCATGCTATCTCCTTCAGTATTCGTTGACCGATTTGTTCGGGCGGTAAATGAGAGTTCTCCTTAAATATTTTAATCAATCTTCCCTCCCCGAAAAACATGCCGCCACTGTTGCGGGCTTCGGTTATTCCGTCTGAAAAAACAATGAGCGTATCTCCCTGTTCCATATCCAACGGCGCTTCGTTGTACTTCGCTTCGGATACAATCCCTAATCCCGGAGCTTGTATACCAACATGCACAACGCTGCCGCTATTATTTTTCACAAGAAGTAATGGCATATGGCCTGCATTAACCATACGAAGCTTCGGATCGCCCGAGTTCAATTCCAGGTACACCAGCGAAGCAAATATGCTGCGCAAGCTGTCACGCATAAAGATCTCATTGATACGGCTCATCAATTCGTCCAGTGTCGTATAACCGGGAACCAAAGCCCGCACGGTCGACTGTAATTTGCTCATCAATAATGCCGCGCGTAATCCTTTCCCGGCAACATCTCCCAGAGCAAGTGCATGACGTTGATCGTCAAGCTGTATATAATCAACCAGATCGCCGCCGACGTCGTTTGCCGGCTCAGAGTACAACCAAACATCCCATCCCGGTATGTTCGGACGCTGCGGAGGCATCAAGGCATATTGTACAGATCGTCCTGCTTCGAGTTCATTGCGAGCAAGCAATTTATCTTTCAATTCAAGCATTAATACAAATACAATGATAGCACCGCCGAGCAAATAGGTTTCGGTATTTGTACGGACGGCGCCAGTTTGCACAGTAAACCAACCAATATTGCCGGAGGTCATAATAAAAAACATCCCGATCAATAAGAGGACGCGGCGAGCGGGTGATAAACGGAGCAATAATATTTTTATGTACCACCAGATGAGATACAGCGTTCGCTTGATCCACCCCATCTTTGCAAGACGGCCTTTTTTGTCATCGTCGATGTAAAAATCTTTTAACTCGCGGAAATCGAGCCGGAATGATTCAAGTAAATTGCCGTGCAGTACGTCGTCGCGGAGCGTGCGGCCAAGCCGCTCATGATCGGTTTTTTGTGAATTCATAACATATATCGATATAATTGTTCATTCGAACAGCATTGTAATATACGATAAATAAACGAAAATGTTATGAAATCCGAAAATATCAGAAATACCACCGGTACGAAACACTCAGATCCCGTCCCGGCATCGGATTGTCGCGATCCTCGACTCTTGATAGATGATCGCGGTAGGTGGCATCAAAAAGATTATTTATTCTAAATGACAACACGTGCCTGCCGGATGCATATAACCGGTAGCCGGCTTCCAAACCGAACAATACATAACTATCGGTTGCCTCTTCACCCTCAATTACCCGGTTCTGAGTATTCGCCCATTGGACATTGCTCCCGATCCACCACGATCCTGCATCGTATGTCACGGCAGTATTTCCCCTCAACGGCGGCATAAATGGCAACGGTGTTGAAGCATCGTCACGAAGATTTCCCCGTACATAGCTCATCTGCGCTTCAATATGTATTCGTTCAGAAAAAAGCGTTTGCAAATAAAGTTCAACGCCGGTCAACAAGGCGTTATCAAACTTATAAATATATACCGGTAGCTGCGATGGTTCGTGTATCTCTCCGGTCGGTCTGAGAAAAATAAAGTTATCAATGCTATTAGTAAATCCCGCTATCTCAAATTGAAACGATTTTGTGGATATTTTAGCAAAAAGATCAAAACCATGACCGATTTCATTTTCAAGATCGGGGTTTCCGATTTCATACTTTCCTGTACCCAAATGCGGGGCGTCCGAGAAAAGCTCCTCTACCGTCGGCGTGCGATGGGCGCGTGCAAACTGAAAACCAAGTTCGAGAACCCGCACCGGGCGGTAGTTGAATCCAATTGAACCGGAAAAAGTTGTCAAAGTACGATTCACATTTGCATTCGGGAATCGTTCATTCGCTATGGAGGAAAACGTTCGTGTCTCCAATCTTCCACCGAACTGCAATCTGATATCGTTCAGTAACCGCATCTCTTCATATAAAAAAGCGGCGATCATAGCCGACCGCGCATCGGGTGTCAGCGCTTCTACACCGCCGACATCCAGCGAACGATAGAGAAAATTAACACCGATTGCCCCTTCCGATATAAGTCCGGATTTACCGTGACGTGCGGTAAGTGTGGAACTAAATGAAGTTTGTGTAAAATCAAGTTCAATTTCCTCACCGATAATATTATTCTTCGCACGCATAATTTCTATTTCCTGATGAGAATACCATGCACCGTTCATACGTAGTTCAACATCTTTTATAAAACCAGTTAGCTCCCTGTGTAAACGTCCCTGTCCGGATACCCTCTCCATTCGTACCTCAACATCTTCTTCGGGATCGTCAATGGCTTCGGGCAATCCGTATACTTTATTGAGAAATCCGATCGACAAACCGCAGTGTGCATGATCGTTGCTATAGCCGATGCCGGCCCCCCCGGTAAAATTTCTTAAAAACGTTCCGGGGAGCAATCCTTCCGGAGTTCGTATATCGCCGGCAGCCCTGTACGAGATTCTGCCGGTAGTCACCCAATGCCCGGTTCCATACATAATTCTTCCGAACCCCGCACCTGCATTGTTCATTGAAGCTCCTTGTATTGCAACCGTACCCGATGCACCGCGCGACCAGTAACGTGGTATATCTTCATTAAAAATATTTACCACACCTCCAAGTGCGCTTGAACCATATAACAAGCTTGCAGGTCCCCGAACTACCTCAATCTTATCTGCCGCAAGCGGATCCATAGCTATGGCGTGATCGGCGGCGGTCTCGGCAAGATCACCCATTCGCTCACCGTTTTCAAGAACGAGCACACGGTCGCCGTCAAGCCCGCGAATCACCGGACGCGCGGGTGCAGATCCGAACGAACGCATTGCAAGCCCCGGTGTCCCGTCGAGCATTTCACCGATCGAGGCGGCAATCCTTCGCTGCAGCAATTCTCCGCTAAATGACTGCGCCGGCTGATAACCGACCGGACTTCCCAGCGGTGAGGAAGTAACAATTATCTCCGCGATCTCAAGAGTCCGTTCCTCCATTTCGACTTCAATGAATTCCATAACTGAAGGAAGTGTTATTGTTTTAGTGACCGTCGAATAACCGACATATTGTACACGAAGCGTATATGTTCCATCAGGCAGCCGCTCAATCCTGAAATATCCATTGCGATCGGATGCTGTACCGCGATTATTTTCTATTATTATAATATTAGCGCCGATAAGCGGTTCTCCGGTGCGGCTGTCGGTAATTTTACCCTGAATCTCATTCGCTCCAAGAGCGGGTGCATTAACAAATATAACACCGAAAAACGTGATTATCATAAACCAATACTGAAAATAAAACACTATTACCTCCAACAAACTGTATCTTCAAAAATAGAATTCTTATAATATATTTGATATATCACATATAATAATTAGGCGTACCTAAATAGTAATTATAACACACTTAACGGATTAAATCAAGAGAATTACCATTTTTTATTGGATTACCCCGCACAACTGTGACACAACCCCTGAAACTCCATAGAATGAGAAAGGATTTTAAAATTAGTCATCTTCTCAACCCGGTCGAGCAAACAAATATCGATATCCTCGAGCTTGCCGCATTCGATACATAAAACATAATGGTGATGCTGTCCTTCACCGATAAGTTCGTATCTCTGATATCCTTCGCCGAACTGTACCTCACGCACGATGCCGAGATCCTGAAACAAATTCACAGTACGATACACGCTTGCAAGGTCTGCCTTATTCCGGACTCGCTTGTGGATCTCCTTTATGCTGAGCGGTTGTTTTGCCGCTTGCAGAGCGTCGAGCACTAACTTACGCGGCCTGGTGAATTTCACACCTGCTTTTTTCATTATATCGATATAATGTGACATAAGCATCTGAGTTATTTATTTCCTCACCGGTTCATCATCCGGTATCGGATTATACATTGGGTTAAACGTACCGCCGGTTGAAATATGACCGACGACCCGCTCCGGTTCTTCATCTATATCGACAACATTTCCATATTCATCGACCGGTTCTCCGTCGTCGTTCACCGCGACAATACCGGTCGGTGTGATTCCTTCACCGTCAGGTCCGAACGGTCTGCTGGTTATCACATGACCGGCAGGAATAATATTGCCGTCGGCATCTCTGACTGTACCATCAGAACGGAACGTAAATGGTACGTGAGTTTGTTCGGCGCCGAATACATCCTTACCGAGATTATAACTTTGATCAAGCACGATTTTCCGGTATAGCTGAATATTGTTTTTCATTGTCTCTTCAGACGGATAGAAAATATTCCCTTTCACATAATATGCATCATCGTGACGATCATAATACAAATATTCTTTTTGATCGGCGTAATTTCGCATACTACGCTGACGTTCGAGCAAACGGTTTTTTCTCTCATCGCGTGACATATTTTTCAGAAGATCATCGTTGAAAATTTCATCGACGGTATGTTCTAACCCAAGTTGCTGCTCAAGCCCCGCGCTTCGTGTAAACCGTTTTAATTCATTCCCGATTTCAGCCGGCATAACACCGTACAAATCGGCGCCTACAACGGTGTAATAAAAATACTCAAGCTCACCTTTACCCACATCGGTATTTACATAATCCTGTAATTTTGTTTTATTGCGACGGTCATACGAATATGCTCCGTAATCCATCTCGCCCCATCCTTTATCACCCGGCAATTTACGCTGGAATGACCAGACCGCATCGACGGTATTCCCAACATTGCCGTGGCACCCAATGCACTGAACCATTTCTTCAGTCGTTTGCGGACGAAGGTCGCCTTTCCGATCTTCTATATATCCGGCAAGGATCCATCCTGCGCCGTTCTCAACCCATCCCTGTCCTTCTCTGCCGACATATATTTCGAATTCGTGATCGTTATCATCCTCGGCTATATCATCAAGGTCAACGTCTTTCCATTTATACATATACCGTATCTCTTTTACCCGTTTCGACCGCGTACCCGGGAATTCATACGTTTTACCTGTATTGCCGGCGACCCCATTCACACGATTTCCCGATTCACCGTCGGCATACAGATCAACATAGTGAAGCGGATGGGCAAATTCGGTGCTTACCGGATAGAATCCCTTCTTCACCGGAATTGATGACGCGTCGCCGAAATAATGTGTTTCTTCATACGCACGGTTTTTAATATTTCGTTCAAGGAGATCGAGGTTTTTCTTATACGTTTCGACATCGAATGCACCATCCTGTGTCATAAATGAGCAGGGAAGACGAATATAGATACCGCTCACGCTTCCGGTAAGCGGAGTAAAAATAGCATACGGGAAGAAATTGATAGCACGCCAGCCCGTATATTCGTGCTGTTCATCGCGTACAAATCCATCAAGATCGATATATCCATGCTCACCGCCACCGGTAGGATCATTCTTATCGTACGGAAAAAGATTCCGGGGATCGAGCGCCGGGAACAGCGCATACGGATCATCCGGTTTATTATCATTTAGCCATCGATCATTGCCGGTGTCGCGTACGTGTCCGTATAAATTGGACCAATTATCCTGCCGGACGTAATCGACATCACCATGTGAAGGGATTTGTATTCCTTCATCTCTCAGACGCCGCTCTATCTCATCGGGGAAGATCACATTCCGCCATAATATACGGTTCAGGTGCGGCGTGGGAAAACTGTAAAGGATTTGATCATCTGCAATCGGAAACGCATTGCCGTGCTCAATAGATGCAAGATAATCGGTATGGCAATACTGACACGCATTTTGCGTACCATATCCGGTTTCGATCCAGCATTGAGCCGGAATTGCCGGGTCCTCGTTGTAGCTTGGCTTATACGATGTACCGGTTCGAATGAAGAAGTTTTCGGGTTCTTCACCTCTGTAAAATGGTTCCGCGCTTATAATCTCCGGCTGCAAACCTTTTTCTTCAAGTCCGGACAGGACTTCTGCAAGCTCATCGGGGTGATCACCGGTACAGCCCGTTATGGAAAATGTGAACACTCCGGTTACGATTGTAAGTACGAATATGGTTATGATATTTTTCATAATTGAATTCCTTTTCTATATAGTGTTACCAACCGATAAAATACAACAGCAATCCCGACAGCAAACCAAACACCAGGTTAAATCCTTTAATAATTATCGTATCGCGCACCGAATACGAGAGCATCGGCAGCAATGCGTGCCCGTCCTGTACAAACGAGCTGGTAAACAAAACAGAGAACGGTATTAGTCCATTTGCAAACATAGTTATAAAAATGATATTCGGACCTGACTGAGGAATAATACCGATGAGCGCTGCGGCAAAAATAAAATAAATTGTATATTCGGCAGAAAACACAGTTAAATCCCAATAATGTAAACCGATATCTATAATCAGCATCGCTCCCAGCACCCATAGAAATATTTTCCAGATATGACGCTTGATGATATGATCCCATATATGTTCTTTCACATAGTGTGTAAATCCTTCACGTTCGGGATGATGCTGATGAAGATCGCATTTATACGAGAGACGAATGTTCCAGCCGCGCATAATTTTATCGGTGATCCACGAAAAAATAACTCCCGCCGCGAATAGCAATCCGAACAACATAAACGCTTCACGCGGGAACATCACAATCATGAGAAACGCTTCGTCTCCCGATGTGGCGATCATACCGCCGACAAGGGCGCCGAAGGATATAAGTCCGTGCACATATAATGAAACATTCATAAACGAACCCGCACACCCGGGTGTCGCCCCTAAAAATGAAGCAAGAAGATACTGCCGCCAGATACCTCCCTGCAAAAAGGGAGTCAACTTCCCGCGTGTCCACACATTGAGCAGGTCGACCGCAAACATCATAACAAAGACCAACAATGTCACTTTAACGGCGTGTTCTAAAACATGGAATATGATATGAAGCATACCTTGCATATAAATTTGTGTTGAAAGATAGACTAATATACAAATGAAATATTCTAATTGCAAATGGTTTGCATTGCTTGTAAAAACTTGTTATATTAGCTTTTGTTTCAAGTAAAATTGAAGTACCTTAAGATATTAATGAAATGCATAACAGCGTATTGAGCAGAGGATACTATGCAAACTCTTACATGTCCACACTGTGATAAAGAAATCAAAGCAACGGCTCGATTTTGCCCGTCATGCGGAGCGGCGGTAACGGATCAACCCGCTGCCAGGGAAAGTAAATCTCCTAACCGAATGTCGTCCACACTTCGTTATGTACTGATCGGTATTTTTGCAATCATCGGTGTATATCTCATTGTAACACTTTATAATTATATCTACTTCGAAGAACATGACGTGATCGCAACCCAACCGGTTGTCAGTGACCCGGTCGATTACACCGACCGGGAGATCGCGATGACCGAAATAAACGGTACCGTTGAAGACGGTTATTTTACATTTCCGCTTCAGGAAGTTTTAGATCACAAACTGGTACGGCTTGAATATCAGGGTCCAACGGCGATTATTCCTGTCCTTGCCTATATCTCCACCCGCGGAAAGCTCGTTACATCCATCAGTATCAGCGAGCCGAGCAATTCCAGCCGGTTTACGATCATGAATAACGAAATACACAACAATAATTGTCCGTCACATTGGGAATTGGATTCGATGCGGGCGCTCGCCTGCTGCGGGAACAATTATCCCGATCCGATTCCTTCTGAAGTACGCGATGGTAAGGTGATGATAGCCGTGAGTACGATAGAGAATTGGCGAAGGCGATTGTAGGATGAAACCGTCTCCAGTTTGAAGTTAAACTTTTTTTTGGGTTGTTACTATACAACGTTGGTTTTAAAAGTACCACTTATACATCAAATGCGCACTACGTCCGGGCATCGGGTTGTCTCTGTCTTCCACACGCGACAGATGATCGCGATAAACCGTATTTAATAAATTATCGATACGGAACGAAACAACGTGCCTGCCCGATACATCAAACCGGTAACCGGCTTCGAAACCAAATAAAACATAGCTGTCGGTCGGATCTTCTTCAATCGCCGTTCGGGTTTGCTCCGATGCGATCCGTGAATTGGCGCCGATCCACCAGTCTTTTTTATCATACGTCACACCAATGAACGACCGGAGCGGCGGCATAAATGGCAGCGGTGTCCGGTCAACATCGCGACGTGCTCCGTGTACATAATCCATTCGTGCATCAAGACGGATATTTTCATTCAACACCATCTTTACGCCGATTTCACCGCCAATGAGTTCAGCATCACCTGCTTCATATACTATGATCGGAAAACCCGACGGCTCATGTATCTCTCCCGTCGGTTGACGTACTATATAATCGTTTATTCTGTTATAGAAACCGGCAATATCAACAAACACTCTGTTTGTAGAAACACGAACGAATGCATCGACACCGTGACCGATCTCGTTCTTCAATTCGGGGTTGCCTATCTCATACGCGCCGGCTGCAAGATGCGCCGCATCGGAAAACAGTTCCTCGATCGATGGAATCCGGTGCGCGCGTGCAATTTGAAATCCGATCTCGACGTTTTCTGCCGGCTTCATATTTGCACCGATCGAGCCCGAGAACGTTGTCGATGTACGCGTCATATCATAATCGTAATACTTCTCGTTCTCGATTGCATTTATCCGTTGAAATTCTACCCGTCCGCCCATCTGAAGTCGTGCTATGGTACTCAACGGAATTTCTTCATAAATAAAAACACCGAGAAAACTCGAACGTGCATCGGGGGTCAACGCTTCGGGACCGGTGGTATCGAGTCTCCGCAAGATACCGTTTACTCCGATAACACCGCTTTCAATAACCCCGAGTGAACCATGCTTGATCGTCAGCGTTGAACTTAAAGTATTTTGAATGAAGTCAAGTTCCATATCCTCTTTAATGGTACCATCTTCTTCGCGCTCGATCTCAACCTCTTCGTGAAAATAACGCGAACCGCTTAAACGCAATTCATAGTTTTCAAAAAAACCGGCGCTTTGGATATTCAAATAACCGCGCATCCGCTGACGATCCATCCGTATCTCTATATCGGTATCGGGATCGTCAATCTCCTCGGGCAAACCGTATGTTTTATCGAGCAATTCAATCGACAAACCGCCGTTCATATTATTATGCCGAAATCCCGCGCCGGCAGCACCGGTAAGTTGCTGCAGGTACGTTCCGGGCAATCGTCCTTCGGGTGTATAGATATTTCCGGATTCACGATATGATACCCGACCGGTCGCAACCCAGGAGTCGTCGCCATGCATGACGCGCCCGAATCCCGATCCCAGATTATTCATAGTCGATCCGTAAAATGCAATCGCGCCCGAGGTACCTCTGCTCCATATACGGGGAGTATCGTCGGTGAATACATTAATAACACCGCCAAGTGCGCTGGATCCGTATAAGAGACTTGCCGGACCGCGCACTACTTCTACACGGTCGGCGCACATTGGATCCATTGCAATGGAATGATCGGGAGTGATCTCCGAAAGATCTCCGATGCGTTCACCGTTATCGAGTATCAACACCCGGTCGCCGTCCATTCCGCGTATAACGGGTCGTGCAGGCGCCGAACCGAACGAACGCATCGCCAGACCCGGCTCCCAATCAAGCATCTCACCGAGCGAAACCGTGGCGCGTCGTTGTATATCTTCAGAACTGAACGCTTGCGCCGGTTGATACAATACAGGAGTTCCGAGCGGCGACGCTGTCACTATCACTTCATCAACTTCAAACACTCTCGAATTTAATCCTATTGTAATATCGGTAAGAGCATCGCCGGGAATTACAATATCGGTATTATATGTATAATAACCGACGAACTGAACGCGCAATGTGTAGGAACCGTGCGGGATCCTTTCAATCGTAAAATTCCCGGTTCGATCTGTGATCGTGCCTTTTTGTAATTCCACGATATATACCGAAGCCCGCATCATCGGGTCTCCACTGGTTTGATCGACGACGGTCCCTGAAAGTGAAAAACGACCGGCCGTTGTTTCTCCACTTATTGCCAAAGAAGTAAACAGGATTGTACTTATGATTATCGAATACAGCTTTTTCATTCATTATCTCCGGGTATGTAGTTCTGTAACATCCCTTAGCAGAAGGATTATATTGAAAAAATATCTGACAATAAAATAACAAATATATGTTCACTCCGGCTGGAATTTCGGGATGTGTATTATGCATATGTACTGATTATTCTGCTATCTATATTTAGATTAAGTCTAAATAAATATAGTAAAATTTTTCAATCCATGCAATTTTTTGGGGAAAATTCTTTACATTATATTAATCTAATAAACAGTTGTCGAATCAGTTAAACAAATTGGCCTATGTACCCCAAAAATTTTCTTTTACTGCTTATTTCCGTCTTTGTAATAATTGGATGTGCCGACACAGTGGATCGTCCTGCGGGCGATGTCGTACTCCCCGATACGCTTGACCTTGTCATCACATCCACCACCGATGTTCATGGCTGGATCATGCCGTGGGATTATTATACAGATCAGCCCGATGAGCGCTATGGTCTTGTAAAAGCCGCAACTATTATCGACTCGATACGTAACGAACATGAGTTTACAATCCTTCTCGATGCGGGGGATTGGCTGCAGGGAAGTCCGTTGGTGGAATACTTCGCAACCGTCGATACCACACTGCCGAATCCGTTCCTGCAGGCAGTCGATTATCTTAACTATGACGCAGTTGTGCTCGGCAATCATGAGTTCGATTTCAGCGTCGACCTGCTCGATAAAAGAATCGCAGAGACACAAACACCGGTCATCGGCGCAAACATGTTCCATCACGGAACGCACGACCCAGTTTATACACCATATATCATTAGATCGTTCGGCGATCTGAATATCGGGATTGTAGGTCTGAATACTCCCGGCACTGCCTTATGGAATCGCCCGCGCATCGAAGGACGCATCGATTTTGTCGATGGAGTCGATGCAGCGAAACGATTTGTCCCGAAGGTTATCAACGAAGGTGCTGATGTAGTTATCGCTCTGGCACACACCGGGCTGGAAGGCGGCTCTACATATGGTGTAGAAGGTATAGGCGATGAAAACTTCGGGCGAAAATTGGGAGAAACTATCGAAGGCATCGATCATCTTGTACTCGGTCATCATCACAGAATAATTGAAAGCGAAATGCTCTCCGGTCCCGACGGACGTGATGTGGGTGTTATTATGGCAGGTGGCCGGGCGTCGCACGTAGGCGTCTCAACGCTGACAATCACATTCGATGAAGATAGAAACCGGTGGTATGTCATCGATCAAAAATCGAAAGCTCTTCCGGTCGCTCATGCAGAGCCGCATCCCGGTTTAGTCGCCCTTGTCAAAGATGCTCATGAGCTGGTGCGTGCGCATGTAAATCAACCAATCGCACAAACACCGGTTCGATGGAGTGCTGAGCGGAGTCGCTCAGAAGATACTCCTATTATCGATTTGATACAACATGTCCAGAAAAAAGTAACAGAAGCGCAACTCTCCGCTGCGGCGGCGTTCGATACCCGCGTTGAGTTCGGGCCCGGTGATATAGCCATGCGTCAAATAGCACAATTATATCCATTCGAAAACACACTCTATCTGATGGAGGTTAACGGCAAGCAAATACGTGAATATCTTGAATATACCTCGCAATACTACCTGCAGCCGGAAGATGGTCAGCAACCGCGTGTGAATCCCGATTGGCCCGGTTATAACTTCGATATGCTTGCCGGAGTGGAATATACCCTTGATCTGCGCAAGCCGGTCGGCGAACGTGTTGTTGAATTAACACGTGACGGCGAATCCGTTGTCGATGAGGATGTCTTTACCATGGCAGTTAATTCATATCGCGCTGTTGGCGGAGGAGGATTTGATATGCTTGACGACGCGAAGGTAATCGAAGAAATTGATAAATCGGTGCGTGGTATGATAATCGATTATTTACGTGAAAAGGGTGAGATCACACCGGAGGATGTGTTTAAGAAAAACTGGCAGATGATACCGGAGATGTAACCACCCGATAGCATTAATTTATTGACAAAACTATTTGTACTCTTTTCTGCTTAAATATTTTGTCGCAAATAATAAACATGCTTGAATATCATCCCTGCTCAAATCTCGATACTCTTTAAGTATGGATTCTATTGTTGACCCATGAGCGAGTAGATTTAAAATATACTCAACACTTAAGCGTGTACCTGCTATTACGGGTTTACCCCCTCTACAGTACCGTTTTTCATTTATACTCTGAATAAATCTCTATATTGGGTAATATGACCCTTCCGTTTTAAAAAACTCACGGCGCACTTGATCCTACCACGATTGCATTGAGCAACAGGCGATTCGGACCCCGGAAATATGCCCGGAAGTTTATATCCTCTGCAAACGCTATGACTCTTCCGCCCCCGATACGTTCTTCATAAGCAAAGACCGTTCCCGGCATTCGCTCTATCGATTCTTCCCATGCATGTCCCGCGGCAAGCATCTGTTCCTCCGCATAGGATACTACAACGCGCCGCGCCTGCGACGGCGGGTCGTCCGATGGCAGGTAAATATTCGCCGAATTGACAAGCACCGGAAACTCTTCCGGAAGTCCGGCTGTTAACCATGTATCGGTATTAATCCGTGTTCTGAATATCGCACCGGGGACGGAAAAACGCTGTTTCTTTTTATTTTCCTCCAGTTCGTACCATGATTTGAGTGAGGTTAACTCAAGCTGTTCCCGTACAAAATCGGTTGCACCGCCCGTAATGGTTACCAATGTACCCCCATCGCGGACCCAACGCTTTAACCGGTCTACTCCCTCTTCTCCTATTTCACGCGCGAACATAGCTCCCGAAACCGCAGGTAATATAATTACATCGAATCGATCGAGTTGCAGATTTCTTATTGAACTTGCACGAAGAATCGTATGAGGTATATTGTACTGCCGGTCAAGCGTATACCAAAGCCATCCGAATGAGTAACCAAATACCGGGAATTCGGCAACGATTGCAATTTCCGGTTTACGAAAATCGATTGTGGTCGGCGAACCGGGCGCCGTAAATCCGGGTTCGGCGCGACCCGTACCAACCGTCTTTACATCTAATCCAAACTGTTCGGCAATCTCTCTCACGGCGGTGTGTACCCCTTCTTTCGGCTGATTTACTCTTACCACAACGGTTCCGCGCGAAAACTCCATCCCCTGCATTTTTGTCGGTTCGGTCATCATTGCAACACGGTATCCTCGATCCCGCAGATGATATAATGCTGAAACGGAACGGGTTTGTTTCCCGTCTATAAGATATGCATAACGAGCTTCATTCTCCGGGAATGACGCCGCAAGATTAATTTCAGATGTTATACGGTCTACATTTATAGAACGTCCGTCGGCGGCGCTGTATGCTGTTAGATTAAACAACAGCGGCAGTGAGTATCCGGTAATATCATAAAATCGCGGGTTTTCCGCTCGGTCGATACGCTCGCGTGCTTCTTTTAGAAATTCCTCCGGCATCGGTACAGTCGGTTCAAGTAACGCACGTATTAACCTGTTGCGAGGTTGCGCGGCTTCAATGATGTAACTTCCTTCAGGAATTGCATATCTTCCCACCGACTGTCCCGTTCTGTTTATAACATTATTAAATTGCACTTCGGTATTCAGTCGATGTACTTCAACGCCGTTTCTTATCAACAAATTTATTAGTTCTGTAACCAGGTACGGATCACCATCCTGCGTAATTATATATCGTCGTATACCCTGCTGACCGTCATCGATTGCAGCGCGATGCGCATCATAATAATCTCGGAGCATTTCTTCACGATTGTCTGCCGATGCCCGCACGAGCGCCGACAAAGCAACATACTGTTGCTCAAGTGCGTCGGCGAGTGTCCGTACCGTACCGTCGGATCGTTTCAATGCAAGTCCGCGTGTCGATCCCTGCTCATACAACATACCCACGGCGCCCTGATAACTGAGATACGATGTGGTATATGCCGGATAAAAATAGTTGAACATTTCCCGTTTTGTATATTCAAAACCGCGTTCATCAAAAGCATCGGCGTGTGCCCGGCCGAAAACTTCGAACCATTTCATCGCGTAATCGGGAAAGAACGGACTGACCGGGTCGGTAGGCGGATCAAAATAAAATTCAACGTCGGGACCCATCTCGTGCGCATCGACGCCTACTTGCGGACGCCATTCCTGAATTACCGGGACACGATATCGTGTCTCTTTTTGTGTATGTGCAAACCAATCGCGATTTGTATCAAAGAAATAATGCCCCGTCCGGAACTTCAACCCATCCCACCAGTTCGTATCATTGCTCCAGTCATGACGTTCGGGATTCGGTTCACGTCCTCCTCTTTGCATATTAAAATATGCATGTGCATCACGTCCGTCAGGATTCAAAATCGGATCTATGAGCACGACTGTTTTTTGTAATATCTGTAATGTTTCTTCATCATTTCCGGTGGTAAGATGTTCCAGTAATTTAAATGCCCCTTCGGCGCCGGAAAGTTCGAAACCGTGAATCGACCCTCCGATCCATACGATAACAGGTTGATTCTCAATAATACCGCTTACTTCTCCCGGCGGAAGTTGCCGGGGATCCCCGAGTCTCTGTACATTCGCTTTGATCTCATCCAATCGAAGATGATTTTCGGGAGACGTTACGACAGCCAGGAGCAATTCTCTTCCCTCCCACGACGTCCCCTGGTTTATTACCGTAACGCGGGGCGAAGATTTACCGAGCGCTTCAAGATACCGCACCATTTCGTGATGCTGGGTAATTTGCTCACCGAATTCAAATCCGGTGACGTCCCTGAATGCAGGGACTGTCTGATCGACAGGTTGAGATGAATAGAGACTGTTATTTGCAGCAAATAACAACAAAATAAGCATTAACAACGTGTAAAGAGTAGAGCGTATCATTATATGATTCTCCTTGTAGACAGTTACAGAATAGTTAGATGGGGATCAATATCGAATCGCTTTGTATTTTTAAAATATCGTTAAAAATAGGTATACTCTCAATAAAAAACAACAATAAATTGTCATTCAAGCTGATTTTTGTTACATTTAAAAAATATGCAAAAACAGGAAGCTTATATTGTAGATGCGCTGCGTACTCCGGTCGGGCGATACGGCGGCGTTCTGAAGGACGTCCGTCCGGATGATTTAAGCGCAATTGTAATAAAAGCGCTTATTGAAAAAAACAATGTTCCTGCCGGCGAAATTGATGATGTGATGTGGGGATGCGCGAACCAGGCAGGCGAAGATAATCGCAATGTAGGGCGCATGGCGCTCCTCCTTGCAGGATTGCCTTATTCCGTTCCCGGCACTACTATTAACCGTTTGTGCGGTTCCAGTCTCGATGCGATTAATCAAGCTGCACGCGCCATCTGGTCGGGAGATGCTTCCTTGCTTATTGCCGGGGGCGTGGAAAGCATGACACGCGCACCGTATGCAATTCAGAAAAACGTAAGCGGCGCGGCGCTGTTCGGTAATCTGACCGCCTATGACACAGCACTCGGTTGGCGCTTTCCAAATGCCGCAATGGAAAAAATAATACCCCTCGAAAACATGGGTGAGACGGCGGAGAACATATACGATAAGTATAAAATTTCCCGTGAAAAACAGGATGAATTTGCACTTGAAAGTCACCGGCGTGCGGTCAGAGCACAGGAGTCGCATTTATTCAAAGATGAAATTGTTCCGGTAAATATTCCACAAAATAAAGGTAATCCGGTAATTGTCGATACCGATGACGGACCGCGGAAAGATACAACAATTGAAAAATTAGCCAAGCTCACTCCCGTCTTCCGAAATAACGGCAGCGTTACCGCCGGCAACTCGTCGTCGCTGAACGACGGCGCCGGGTGTATTCTCGTTACCGATGAAGCGGGGTTAAAAAAATATAATTTCACACCGTTTGCGAGAATTATAGCAACGGGTTTTGCAGGTGTCGATCCGAGGTATATGGGAATAGGACCTGTACCTGCGACCCAACGGGCATTGGAAAAATCGGGATTATCAATAGATAAAATTGAACTTATAGAATTGAATGAAGCTTTTGCCGTACAATCACTCGCTGTGATGCAGGAACTCGGTCTCGATCACGAACGAACGAATGTCAACGGCGGTGCGATTGCACTCGGACATCCGCTCGGTTGCAGCGGCGCAAGGATAATGACTACCCTTTTGCACGAAATGAACCGCCGGAAACTACGGTACGGTCTTGCAACGATGTGCATCGGTGTCGGTCAGGGTATCGCAACCATTGTAGAACGTATATAATCTGTCATGAACAACAATAAGGAATTGAAGATGGCGAAGAAATCACTTCAAGACGAGCTGCAAGATTACGATGCGATGTTTATTGCTCTGAAAGGTATTCTCGATGAAATACCTTCTGATATCTTATCAAAACGCCCCAAACCGAATAAATGGTCAATTAAAGAGCTTGTGTGTCATCTTGTTGATACTGAGCTTAATTCCATTTTTCGTATGAAGAAAATAATAGCTGAAGGCAATCCAACATTAACTCCCTACGATCCTGAAAAATGGGCAAAACGATTAAAGTACGGAGAATGGGATATGAAAGAAACTATTCTTTTATTCGGGCTAAATCGAAGTGCGATGTCTAATATCCTTAATAATTTACCCGCAACCGCATGGCGGCGAACGGGAAACCACGAAGAACTCGGTACTATTACATTACGATTTCTACTTGAGGACTCTAATCGTCACTGCAAGCATCATCTTGCACAAATTATGGCAATTAAAATGAAATATATGTCCACTAAATAAAAACAAGGTAGACGATATTATGTATCATATATATTTGTTATTCCACCTAATCGGATACGGGTTGCTCATAAGCGTATTTGTTGCAACGCCTGTCCTCGAATACTATCTTCGAAGAGCGGAAAGTTATCATGAGGCGTTTAAACTTGCCAACATCGTATCCAGGATCGGACTGCTTTCTCCGGTCGCAGCGTTTATATTACTCATCAGCGGTATATTGATGATGCAACTATGGGGATACGAACTTTTTTCTCACGGATGGTTAACCGGTAAGTTGTTGATATTTCTCGTTATGGTCGTCACCGGCGCCTATTCATCGATGACTATCGGCAGGGAGCGACGCAAAATATATCAGGAGCTTATCGACGGCAAAGACAACCCGAAACTCCCGGGAGAGATATTACGAATCCATAACAGGCAAAGTCAATATACTCGCATACAATCGCTATTTATAT
The DNA here is from genome assembly GCA_003567775.1 of Ignavibacteriales bacterium. Taxonomy (GTDB): domain Bacteria; phylum Bacteroidota; class Ignavibacteria; order T3Sed10-11; family T3Sed10-11; genus T3Sed10-11. Next base: position 20,328 of record PWYR01000028.1, read on the forward strand.
TGATGATACTGATTTTTACAATTTATAAATTTTAATTTTATTCAATACAAAACGGGAGGAAATTATGCAGGAATATCAGCTTTATATTGACGGAGCGTTCGTCTCGTCCGCCGAAGGGAAAAAAATTCAGTCGGTCAATCCATTCGATCAATCAACAGTCGCCCGAGTCGATTGCGCGACAACAGCGGACGTAGATAAGGCGGCAGCGGCTGCACGTAAGGCATTTGACGAAGGACCATGGGCGCACATGAGCAGAGACGAACGGAGCGCTCTGATTAAATCGATTTCCGATAAGATAAATGAGAAGTTCAAAGAACTTGTTAAACTTGAAGTAATGGATTCCGGTTCAACATACCGGAAAGCAAAAGAAGACGTGTATCTTAGCGCGCGTAGTATGCATTACTTTTCAAAACTTGCAGCGCTGGATCTCACCGAGCCGGTTGAAGGACTGAACAAGCCGGGATTCAGCCGCAATATCATAGTTCGTGAACCGATGGGTGTCGTCGGAGCAATCATACCATGGAACTTCCCGTTAAAAATGGCGATCTGGAAACTCGGTCCTGCACTCGCCGCCGGCAATACCGTTGTGTTGAAACCGTCGGAAGAGACGCCGGCAACGGCGATGGAGCTTTCAAAAATAATCGATGAAATCGGTTTTCCGCCGGGTGTCGTGAACATTATCCCCGGTTATGGAACCGAAGCGGGTGAAGCGCTGATCAAACATCCCGGAGTCGACAAAATTGCATTTACCGGCTCAACCGCAATCGGCCGAAAAGTTATGGCAATGGCTTCGGAAACAATGAAACGCTGTACACTCGAATGCGGCGGTAAATCGGCAAACATTATTCTCGACGATGCAGATATGGAAATGGCGCTCGACGGCTCAATGTATGCTATATTCTATCATCAAGGACAATGTTGCGAAGCGGGCGCGCGATTGTTCCTTCCCGAAAAGATTGCCGATGAATTCATCGGAAAACTGGTCGATAAAACGAAAAAACTTGTCATAGGCGATCCGATGGACAAAGCTACCGATATAGGTCCGCTGGTTTCGAAAAAGCAGCAGGATCGTGTTTTAGGGTACATTCAAAAGGGTACAGAGGAAGGCGCGAAAATTTTAATCGGCGGGAAACAACCCGATGATGAAGCTCTTAAAAGCGGATTTTTTGTAGAACCGACAATATTCTCCGATGTCGATAATAAAACGACAATCGCACAAGAGGAAATTTTCGGACCGGTTCTTTCTGTTATAAAGTATAGGGACACCGATGACGCCGTCGCTATGGCAAACGACTCGATGTACGGATTGGCGGCGGGTGTTTGGTCGAAAGATAAAGAAAAAGCAGAGGCGATAGCCCGACGGCTCCGGGCAGGAACCGTATGGATCAACGAATGGCATCTCATTTCAGAGAAAGCGCCGTTCGGCGGTTACAAGAAGAGCGGCATCGGTCGTGAGTTCGGTATCGAAGGATTAAAAGAATACACTGAAGTAAAACATCTACACATTGACGAAGTTGGTGAACGAGACAAGAAACAATGGTATGACGTTGTCGTGCCAAAAGGATAGAATATTAGTATGGAGTATTCATTATTACTTGCAATCATTGTAGCGGCATTCGGCGCGTTGATAGTTATACAGGTATATCGCCTGTATAAAATCAATCGCGATTGGGGATATGGTGAAATTGTTGTTCGATGGATATCACCGGAGGAAACCCGGACTATAATTTATATCATTATAGCACTCATAGCATTGCTTATAGCAATTTACATCCGTTCCGAAGCGCTTCTCTCCGCACTTTCGGCATTGCTTATCGGATTCGGCGGTATGCTGAGTCAGTTAACATTTATTAATATAATCGGCAAGGAGGGCGTCTATCTTGGACGTACTCGTAAAGGATTAACGTGGGACGAGATCGAAAAGTTATCGTTTGTTCAGGACGGAAATGAATATAAAATCGAGATCACATCCGTGCGAAAGAAAAAGAAAACCGAAGGAAGCGGATTCTTCGACCGAATTCAGAAAGAACTTGAATCTCTTGATGAACTTGACGAACCGAGTACAACTGCCGATATTAAAACCGAAAAGGACGATGCCGGTGAGATGAAAATTGTGGTTGAAGATCGTCTCGCAAAGGAACGGGAGCAACGCCAAAAACTCGAAAAGAAAAAACAGGAAGAAGCATACCGGAGAAAACGCGAGGGCGTGGATAAAAAACAAAATGATAAGCATAAGAAAAAAGACGAGGAAGTAGAGCGATCATTCCACACGATCGGATTTACCGAAAAACATCAGTTCCATATCCAGCAGGCGTTGATGTATTACTTTTCGAGAGGAGTGGAGTATAAGACGCCGGAGGAGAGAGCATAGCGCAGGGCGTTCCTATGCTTGAACGCATGGTTGTATGGATGCATGCAATTACTCATATCACCGCTCAATCCCCGGTCCTCTCTCTTCCCCGTTTGTCAGCGGCGTAACGATCATAATAGAAGCGAGCGCAAAGAACAACGCTGCATATACCTTATCCACAGGAAATCCGAGCAATGCAGTTATCTGCGGCTCGAAAATAACAAATAAAATGCTTGCCGCCGTCGACACGTTATACCACATCGGGAAAAATCCGGAGGTCATAGCAAGCTCCGATGTGCCGATCGTGCTCATACCGCCGAGCCATTCTCCCGCAATTGTTGCGGTGCATAGAACGATCCCCATGCTTCTGCCGGCGATGAGATACGATTCGGATGTTTTGGCAGCCCCGCGAAGAAATGTTCCGATAAGCAGAATGATTCCGAAATAAGAGAGGACGATACCGAGATAGAGGATATTCATACAGGAGTGGCTGCGTTAATATGGCGCTTATTACAAAAGAGGTGAAGTGTTTCTTATTTTTAGAATGTCACACCGAGTATAATACTGATTACATTATTTCGGACGCCGAGATCAAAGTCTTCACTGTCGTCAAGCTCCGTTATTCCCATAGTGTAACGGGCCTCAAGATTAATTTTTAAAACAGGCGCTCCGAATTCTATTCCCGCCCCAAAAACAAAACCAAGGTCGGTGCTTTTAACGTAATCTTTGAGATCGATCTCGTCGCCGTCGAATTGAATGCCGCCGACGTCGGGTATATCGGAATCCCATCCTGCATCAAGATTGAATGCAATAGCAGGACCTGCATAAACAATGGGACTCAATCCCGGCACGGGCAACCTTGCTTTCAACAAAATTGGTACTTCCAAATACGTAAGATCCACACTCCCATCTGCAGGAATTCGTTGTCCCAACATCTCAATTTCATCCAATTTTGCCCCTTTTTCGGTATATATGATCTCCGGTTGAAGTGATATAAACGGAATGAGACGGATATTAAAAGAGCCGCCAACCATAATTCCGGTTTTCGGTGAGAAATTTACATTCCCGAAACCGAAATCAAAATCACCGCTAAGATTAGAGATATTTAATCCTGCTCTGCCGCCAATACCGAATAATTGCGCCGATGCAGGCATCACAACTGTCATACTAACCACAACTATCAAACAAACTGCACATATTCGCTTCATGGGTGGCTTTTCCTAGCTGATAAAACAAAATCTTGAATTAATCCATCGAATTGCAACGTTCAAGTTATAAATAAATATACGAAAAAATTAAGCAAAGATAAATATTGATTTCTTCATCAAGAAACGTTACCTTTTAAAATTCGAGATTTCAGTTAAAAAAATACATAGAACCATGCCAAATAAGTTTCCTCGATTCAACTACAAAGCATCTCGCGCTTTTTATCAATGCAAAAACTCGTTTTATTCATAACTAAATAAAGGATATAGAATGGCACAAGATAGTTCCCAATCCGGCTTGTTGATGAAGATACTGAATAAAGTAGAGTACGCGGGAAATAAACTCCCGCAACCGGTTACATTGTTCGTAATCCTCATATTTCTCGTGTTGATTATATCGTGGCTCGCTGGAGTCCTGAACGTAAGTGCAACCCACCCCGGCACGTTAGAGGAAATCCGTGCAATCAATCTGCTGAGCGCCGACCAATTACGGCATATCTTTGTTAATATGACAACAACATTTACCAGCTTCCCGCCGCTCGGGATGGTACTGGTTGTTATGCTGGGAATAGGCGTAGCCGAACGTACGGGATTGATCGCAGTAGGATTGCGTGCATTTGTTTCCTGGATGCCTCCGTGGCTGATCACTATAGCGCTTGTTACGGCAGGACAACTCTCAAGTATCGCAGCCGATGCCGGATACGTTGTACTGATACCGCTCGGCGCTGCGATCTTCTGGGGAATGGGACGGCATCCGCTTGCGGGACTTGCTGCGGCATTCGCCGGTGTATCCGGCGGTTTCGGCGCCAATATCATAATTACGGCGCTCGATCCGCTTCTTGCCGGTTTCACCGAACCTGCAGCACAGATACTTGATCCCGCATACACCGTCGATCCCACCGCGAACTGGTGGATTATGGCAGCAATGGTACCGGTCACGTCACTGGCAGGATGGTATGTGACCGAGCGCATCGTAGAACCTCGACTTGGAAAATACGAAGATACCGAAGGACTCATAAAGGAAGACGATAGTCTGAAACCGGAAGAGAAACGGGGATTGGCAGCGGCAGTGATTACTGTCGTCGCAGCGCTGGGTGTGGTTGCCTACATGTCAATTCCTTCCGACGGTATTCTACGCGGCGATGATGGAAGTATTCGCCCGCTGTTAGATAGTATCGTTCCGCTTATGATGATAATCTTCATATTGCCGGGAATTGTGTACGGTCTTGTAACAAAGACAATTAAATCGGATAAGGACGCGGCTAAGATGACTGCCGATTCGATGGCAAGTATGGGCGGATATATCGTGCTCGCATTTGTCGCGGCGCAATTCGTAGCATTCTTCAACTGGTCGAATCTCGGCATCATCACGGCCATATCCGGCGCCGGCGCACTGCAGGCAATCGGTTTGACGGGCATACCTTTGCTTGTAGCATTTGTTCTCGTTGCCTCGTTCATTAACCTGATCATCGGAAGCGCCTCCGCCAAGTGGGCGATCATGGCGCCGATATTTGTACCGATGCTGATGATAATGGGCTATTCACCCGAGCTGACGCAGGCGGCATATCGCATCGGCGATTCTTATACGAATATCTTAACACCATTGTTGCCGTACTTCCCGTTGATTATAACATTCGCACAGAAATACGCAAAGGATGCGGGCATCGGCACCATTATTGCACTGATGCTGCCGTTTGCGATTTTCATTGCCTTGGTTCGTATACCGGTGCTGATAGTCTGGATGCTGGCGGGATTGCCGCTCGGCCCGGATGCGCCGATGTATTATGTACCATAAAATATTTTCGCTGTAAGAATGATCTTGAGGATGATTGGATTGTTGGATGATTGATTGATGTGGGTGGATCCATGGTTGCATCTGTGTATGGTTTAGCGGATGGAATCGAAAATGAATATCGATTCCATCCGTTTTTTTAACTTGTTGATGTCTTCACCTTGTGCTTCCGTCTTTCCCACCATCGTCGAATGAGTGAACTCTCCCTATGTACTACAGCATCGATCTCGGTCAACTTAGAACGGGCTGCAACATATCCTTTTTCGATCATCTCAGGGTAACTGTAAAAATCCGCCCAGTGAATGGATGCAACATCGGGACGAATTACAACATCCGCCTGTTCAATGAGCATCGCATTATAATTTATCATAGCAATATCGCCGCTCCGAAAGAAGATACCATATCCCCGGTCCGGGAACGGTGCATTCGCGAGGGTTTTACTCACGTCCACCGCAACAACAGGTGCATTGCTTATTTGTTTCACCGGAGGAACCGGTGTTAGATACGAAGCCCCGCCGTCGACAAGCTTCATCCCCTCATACTCAAGCGGTGTAAATACACCGGGAATTGCTGCACTCGCCGTAATCGCAGTCCGGACAGGACCGGAACGGAACAGCACCGGTTTTCCTTCGCTTAGATCTGTTGCTACCGCACAGAATGGTATTGACAGTTCGGATATATCGATATCGTCTATGAGATAGTCCATCGCTTCAAGCAACAACTCAACGGGTATAGTACCGGGGCGTATGAAAACACGGGCAAGTTGTATGTTCTGTCGAAGCCGGCTTAAAACGTGATCAAGTCCTTTTTTATGAAATATTCTTTTTGAGGAAGCATATGAATCCAATCCGGCTTTGTCCATAAAATCGCTTTTCACCAAATCCCCGATGCGCCTCTCAACTTCATTGGTATCCCGATATCGTGCGTACATCGCACCGATAACGGCGCCCATACTGGTTCCCGCAATGCATTCAGGAACTATCCCCTCTTCTTCCAGAACTCGTAATACACCGAGATGAGCTATTCCCCGTGCGCCGCCTCCGCCGAGGGCAAGTGATATGGATTGTCTACTCATTGATCTGCCTCTGCCTAATAATATACCGGGTTAGGGAATATATGTCAACAATAGCACTTATCGTTTTGTAAGATGAATATATATGTTGTACGGAGGGAACTATAATTTGTTACTTATAATACGGTTGATTGACTCTTCTCAACATCTCGCACGGGTTCAATCAATTACTCTCGCTTCAATCTGCTCCTTATATTGCAATTGATACAACCGGTAATAAATTCCCTGCAGGGCAAGCAGCTCGTGATGTTTACCCGTTTCGCGAATTTTTCCCTTATGCATAACGATAATCTTATCGGCTCGCTGGATAGTTGAAAGGCGATGTGCAATTACGATCGATGTTCTCCCTTTGAGTATCCGTTGGATGGCTTTCTGTATCAGTATTTCCGTTTCGGTATCAACACTGCTGGTTGCCTCATCCAGAATTAAAATTTTCGGATCCACGGCAAGCGCACGGGCGAACGATAACAACTGCTTCTGACCGACCGACAGCGTCGCACCGCGTTCTTTCACCGGTTCGTGATATTTATCCGGTAATCGTTCGATAAATTTATCGGCGCCGACCGCGGTACAAACCTCGCGCACACGATCCATCGATATACTTTCATCGCCAAGCGTTATATTGTTCTTAATATCGCCGGAAAATAAAAACACATCCTGCAATACAATCGCGATGTGTTTTCGCAAATCTGTTTTACGAACAGTACGGATATCAATGCCGTCAACCAGTATCTTCCCCGTTGAAACCGGGATATCATAAAACCGCGTCATCAGATTGATGATCGATGTTTTCCCCGCGCCGGTGGCGCCTACAAGCGCCACTGATTCTCCGGGCTTGACATGGAACGAAACATCCCGCAGCACATATTCTTCATCGTTATACGCAAACCACACATTGCGGTATTCCACCTCACCTCTGATTGTATGCAGTTGAACGGGAGTGTCCGGATCCGGAATTATCGATTTATCGTCGAGAAGTTTAAAGATGCGTTCAGAGGACGCCATTGCCGTTTGCATAATATTATATTTTTCGGCAAGATCGCGGAGAGGGCGAAAGAACATTTCGGTATATTGAATAAACGAAATCAAAATACCGATAGTTAATGCATCTTGAACAACATTTCCTCCGCCGTACCAGATTATTAAGCCGATCGCTACCGCACTGATAAGCTCAACCACCGGATAGAAAACCGCATGGTAGAAAATAGAACGCATATATGCATCCCTGTATTCCGCGTTTATTCTTTCAAACCGATCGCGCGCCCTTTTCTCGCGGTTAAAAATCTGCAGAATAATCGTTCCGCTGATATGTTCCTGCAGAAAAGCATTTAAACGGGCAAGATGCTTCCGGACATGGCGATACGCTTCGCGCGCTTTTCGTCGAAACACCCATGTTGCATAAAACAAAAACGGCAACACAGCCAACGTCACCAGCGATAGCTCCCAGCTCATGAAAAACATAAATATAAGTATCCAGAATATAACAAAGATATCGCTGAAGATTGTAACAACACCCGATGAGAACATGTCGTTCAGTGATTCGACGTCGTTCGTGGTTCGCGTGACAAGTCTTCCGATGGGATTTTTATCGAAAAACCGGAGCGATAATTTTTGCAGGTGTTCAAACACCTGCATACGGAGATCGAAAATCGCCTTCTGACCGATCCACTCCGTCAAAACACTCATCATATATTGGATAAATCCCTGCAAAATGAGCAGACCGAATAAAATCCCGACCAACGTCATTAAACCGGTATGATCGCCGGGTATTATATAATCATCGATGGCAATCTTGGTAAGATACGGGCGCAGCGGTCCCATGGCGGCAAAGATTATGTTTAATACAATCGCCGCGACGACGTATTTACGGTACGGTTTTAAATACGACAGCAATCGCCGCATTAAACTCGCGTCATACGCTTTACCAAGTATTTCATCATCGTGCATTGCCATAGGGATTCTTACATCTCCTCAAGCTCTTTTTCCAATAATTGTTTTTGATGTAAGCCGGCATAGATGCCATCGCGCTCAACCAATTCCTCGTGCGTCCCGCGCTCGACGATTGCACCGTTATCGAGGACGATTATGTCGTCCGCTTGTTTTACGGTCGATATCCGGTGACTGATTAAAATGGTAGTTCGTTCACGGATTTCATCCCGTAATCGAGAGAGGATCGATTCTTCGGTGTAGGTATCTACCGCCGAGAAAGCGTCGTCGAGTATGAGAATTCTCGGATCGCGTGCAAGAGCGCGTGCCAGACTCGCGCGTTGTTTTTGTCCGCCTGAAAGGGTAATCCCCCGTTCGCCGATAATCGTATCATATTTCCGCGGGAAATCTTCCACATCTCCCGACAGATGCGCGATATCCGATACACGTTCGACAAGATGCTTCTCAGTCCCGTCTTTTCCGAATGCAATATTCTCCCGTATCGATTCGGAGAATAAAAACGTTTCCTGTGGCACATAACCGATATGCGACCGAAGGATCGATATCGGAATTCTCTTAATGGGGCAGCCGTCAATCAAAATATCGCCGATGGTAATATCACGCAATCTCGGTATCAATGAAACAAGCGTTGATTTCCCCGAACCGGTAAAACCTATCACTCCGGCTGTTTTCCCCGCCGGAATATCCAGATTTATATTCATCAATACAGGATCATTCGCTCCCGGATATGTAAACGTCACATTTTTAAAGGTAATGTGTCCCCGTAATTCTTTAATTGAATAATCGGTTTCGGGTCCGTCGACTATCTCCGGTTGTGTGTCGAATATTTTATTTAAACGTCCCATCGATGCCGCGGCGCGTTGAATAATATTAAATACCCATCCGAATGCGATCATAGGCCAGATGAGCATGCCGAGATATATCATCATCGCGGTTACATCGCCAAGTGTCATGCGTCCATCGATAACACTGAACCCGCCGTACCATAGCACAATAATCAACGAAATACCCACGAGCAAATAGAGCACAGGACGCGTGAACGATTGAACGCGGATCAAACCCATATTCCGTCGATAATACTCTTTGCCAAGATCGTTGAATTGATCGATTTCGTATTGCTCCCGCGTGAATGCTTTGATAACCCGGATACCGGAGAGATTCTCCTGCGCGCGTGAAGTAATATTCGAAAACTGCTCCTGAATACGTATTGTCTTTTTATGAACGATCCCCCCGATATAAAATACAATCAAAGATATCAAAGGCAACGGCAACAGAGCGAGCAGTGTCAATGTCCAGTTTATCGACAACATAATACCGAGAATGATCACAAAACCGATAAACGTGCTCGTTGAATACATAATACCCGGTCCGAGAAAATTGCGCACCTGATTGATATCGTTTGTCGTATGCGCCATCAGGTCGCCGGTTGTCGTGTTGTTGTAGAACGAATCGGAGAGTTTCTGCAGATGAGCATAGAAATCGTTTCGCAGCTCGAATTCCATCTTACGGGATGCAACAATGATGGTTTGCCGCGTAAAAAACGAGAATAAACCGCTTAGTGCCGTAACTCCAATCACCATCGCGCCGTATGTAAAGAACTGCTGCATATTGGCATCTTCCTGCAAACCGTCCACCGCCTCACGTATGATAAGCGGAACGAGCACTTCGAATGCATTCGAAAGGACTATCGCAAGAAAACCCGTCGCCAGCAGCCAGCGATGACGTCGTAAATATGTTTTTAATCTGTATAAACTATCCAATTATCTCAAAACCGGTAAAGGGTTGTAATACTTTCGGTACAATTATTTTCCCTTCGGGAGTCTGGTAATTCTCTAATAACGCTACCATAAGGCGTGAAGTTGCAAGACCTGAACCATTTAACGTATGCACGAATACCGGTTTTGCTTTCGGATCGGGTTTGAAACGGATATTCATTCGTCTTGCCTGAAAATCTTCAAAATTGCTGCAGCTCGAAGCTTCGAGCCATTTTTTCTCTGCCGGCGCCCAGACCTCAATATCGTAACACTTCGAAGCTGCGAAGCTAAGATCGCCTGTGCAGAGAAGCTGCACTTTATACGGTATCTTCAGTTCTTTCAGAATTACCTCTGCGTGACCGACCAGTTGTTCAAGCTGCTCGTAGGAATCGTCCGGTTTTGTAAACCGGACCATCTCGACTTTATTGAATTGATGTACCCTGAGAAAACCTTTGGTCTCCTTTCCATACGAGCCCGCCTCGCGGCGAAAGCAAGCCGAATAACCGACATACCCGATCGGCAAACGATCGACCGGAAGCATTTCATCGCGATACATATTGGTAATCGGCACCTCAGCGGTCGGTATCGGAAAAAGATCGTCAAGTTCGCACCGGTACATATCTTCAGACAGTTTGGGAAGCTGACCGGTGCCCGTCATCGATTGGCGGTTAACGAGAAACGGCGGGAACACTTCGGTGTAACCATGCCTGTTGACGTGAACCGATATCATATAATTAATTAACGCCCGCTCAAGCGTCGCCCCTCTGCCGGTATACAACGGAAAACCGCTGCCGCTAATCTTCGCACCCCGCTCAAAATCAAGTATGCCGAGTTTTTTACCGAGCTGAATATGATCGAGCGGTTCGAAATCCAATCTCTCGTGCGGCGTAAAACCGAGTACCGTATCATCCGGCTTCCAGTCCCGCACCGTCACATTGCTTGCGGGATCGTCGCCCACCGGTACGCTTTCGTGTGGTATATTCGGAATCCAGAGAAGCATCTCATCGATTTTTTCTTGTACAGCGTGTAGTTCTTCGTCAAGCTGCTTAATTTTATCTGCGACGCCTTTCATCTCTGCAATCAAATGATCGGCGTTCTTTCCTTCTTTTTTTAGTTTACCGACTACCGAGCTAACGGTATTTTTTTTACTTTTTAACGATTCAACCTCCCGTATCAATTCCCTTCTTCGTACATCGAGCGCCAATAAATCATCGAGCTTATCCATCTCACGTTTTTTAGCTATGCCTTCACGTACACGTTCTGTTTGTTCACGTATTGTTTTTAGATCTAACATTATTTATTCCATTGATAGTTAAGTTAAGACCGGTGCAATTAATTAATAAAAATTGTGTGTGCGATGTTCCATTTGTTTTTTAAGCATGCTCAATCCTTCGCGAACATTCGACAACCGTATGCCCAATTCCATTCGGGCTTTTTGTGTAACAAATTCCGAATAACGCGGGCGCGGCGCCGCCTGCCGGAATTCTTCGCTTGAAATAGGTTGTATCAGCGATTTGTTGAGCTTAAAAATCTCGGCAACGGTGACAGCAAAATCATACCGGCTGGTGACTTCCGAACCGGTAATATGATATAATCCCAAGCGTTCAAGATCTATGATCTTGATAATCCCGTATCCGAGATCGTCAACGAATGTCGGCTGCCCGTATTGATCGACCACGACATTGATCGTTTTATTTGCCGATAAATTATTCAATACCCATAATGCGAAGTTCGGCTTTATTTCGACACCGTATCCGTATAGAATCATTGTACGAATGATCGTATGACGAACACCTGCGCCGCGCAGTACATTTTCACTCGCAAGCTTCGTGCGTCCGTAATAATTCACCGGTTTCGGCGCTGCGGACTCATCCAGCGGCGCCCTCTCCCCGTCAAAAACGTAATCGGTCGAAATATGAATTACATGAGCGCCGGTGATGCGTGCTGCCTCGGCAAGATATTCCACCGGTTTTACATTAAGGAGCTGTGCCTTTTCCCGATCCTCTTCACACGCATCGACATCCGTGTTAGCAGCAGTATTTATAATCGTATCGGGTTGGAAATCCTGAATACAATCCCGCAATTGTTTTTTATCGGTGACATCGAGCCGGACATACTGCACCGGTATTTTACCGATTACCGAACGCTGCTCTCTACCGGTGACAAGAACTTCGTGATCCGTCTCCTGAGACAGTAACCGGGTTACTGTTTGCCCGAGAAGTCCGTTGCCGCCCGTTATTAAAATTCTTTTCATTCTATCTCTCTCAACAATCCATCCGACAAATGACGGAGGTCATTCGATCCTTGCATTGCAGCTTTTCGAGCGGCAACACGGTTTGCAAAGCGAGCCGAGGCAATGCTATCACCCGATTTAACATAATGGAAGAGAAACGCCGCCCCGAAAACATCTCCGCAACCGGTCGGATCAGGCAGCACTTTTTTTGCAGTATCATTCCCTTCTCTGTTAATTTTTATACCCGGAATATCTTCCCGTAGTACCTTTTTTTTATCAGCTTGATAAACCCCGACGCCTCGATCTCCACGGGTGACAAGCATGGTTTTCGGTCCAAGGGTCATCATTATTTTTGCGAGTTGTTCCTCTGCCAACCGCTCAAGCGTTAGAGTTGCGGCTTCAAGTTCATTCATCTGTACAATATTTGTATAAAACATCCATCGACGCCAATCCATCATAGGTCGTCTGAACCGTTTATTGTTTTCATCGACACCGAGCGTCAAGCTATGAATATCAAAGTATACCGGCACATTCCTGGAACTTTTACTTTCGTTGATCGCATACAACATATCGAATGTAACATCGAACCCCGATACCATATTAATCAGTATGGCATCGGATCGTTTCACATAAGATTGAGCCGCACTCACCGGTATAGGAGGTGCGATCATTTCGCTGCATTCAATTCTCTCGTGATCGTCGTCATAGAAAAGTTTTACCCTGTTGGTCGGGCCTTGAAAGGTAAAGATACCTTCTGTCGATATATTCAAAAATTCCGAAAGCCGCGCGAAGAGTTCATCTTTCTTGTCTTCACCGACGCCGAACACCGGTATAATCTTATGTCCATTTCCAGCCACTGCTGCAAGCGCAGCAACGGAATAAAAAATACCGCCGAATCCGTAAACGGGTTCCTGATCCGGGGGATGTATTTCATCATAACATAGATG
>PWYR01000116.1 GCA_003567775.1 Ignavibacteriales bacterium
ATAGTGAATAGACGTGTCATATCTTTCTCCTTAATATTTTACAGAGCGATTCTTCGTTTGATATATACGGTTATTGGATGCAAATGTTGCAGTTTGAATCTCTATAATTTGAGTATACCTACCTGATCAACATATGTTGCATAATATAAAAATAGTACATAACTTTCTTAATTTTTAACAAGGGAGAACAGTTATGCTGCGGTTCAAAAAAAGAACGAAAACACTTAATGAGCGAAGCATACCGCTGAGTGTTTTGATTTTTCTTGAAATATTCGCCATTGTTGTCGGCGTGCTGCTCGGCTTTACCGTAAACGAATGGCGCGAAAACCGAAATAACCGCAAGATCGCCGATAATGTCTTACAGACCATCGCTGCCGAGATGAGTTATAATCACAACCAGATAGTCAACTCGTTTAATTATTACCACGCCATCCGCGAGAAGATAGATAGTATAGCTGCAATCGACAGAGAGAAAGCCAGAACGATGTACGGATTTGAAATTGAGGGCTGGCGGGGTGCGATGACGCCGATGCTCAGGTCTTCAGCGTATCAGATGGCTCTTATGACAGGGATTATTAAAGACATCCCATTCGAAAAGGCAAACAAGTTATCCAACGTGTATACGATTCAGTCTATTTTAGAAAAACTCGATGATGCGATGATCGTCAATTTTTCCCAGGATCCCGGTTTCACCAACCTGCAGACGATACGCCATATGTTCAACCTGTATGCTGAAATAATGCCATCGGTAATCGGATTGTATCAACTGTACGGTTTACCGGTTCTGGAAGATTATGGATACACCATGCGGGTTGAACCGGGAATTCTATTGGATGAGATGAATTTCCAGATGCAGGGATACCCGGGGATGTAGATTAATATGATATAATCAGTTCCATAATTAATTTATTTGCTGGATTTAAGTATGTATTATCCACGGATTACACGAATTAAACTTCTTGTTTTATTGATTACTACAAAACATCGGTGAAATCCGTGGCTATGCTAATCTTCCATACAACCTAATTCATATTACTTGTGTAATATCTTTTATTGTAACGGCTTCACGTATATCTCCGTACTCACTCCCGCCATGCTTCCGAATATACCGATGCCGCCCTCGATATTGTATATCACGTTCTCTATTTCTCCCGGGGACTGGTTCGGTCCGCCGAGCTGTACCTCGGCCGAACGATAGAAGTCGTATACGTTATCGTCTATCGCATATGCGGAAATCCGGTTCGGGCCAAGATAGGCGACCATCAACCAGGGAAGACGAACGGTGATCGAGTTATCGTTGTTTGTCTCGTAATTCCCCTCGTTAATTATCGGCGACGATACAAGTTTAAAACTGTCGCCTCCGAATTGCTCGGCAAATTCATTCTGATAAAGCGGTGTGAGCGGATAATTAATCGTATCGAGAGCTTCAGTGGTAAAGATGAAAATGTTCTGCCGCCCGGGATAGAATCCTCTCGTCATTGTTATTTCGAATTGTCGTATCCCCTGATATACGAGCGTATCTGCATTATTGTCGACGATCTCGAACGAGCCGGGTACGTAGGTGTTCGATGTGATAAATGCATCGTCGTCGGGAAGGTCGAAGATCTCGAGCAGATATCGCGTACCGGACTGAACGATTTCATCCGAGGAAACAGGTACATATCTTCCCGGCTGATCGGATTGACGATAGGGTATATGCCGTACTTTCGCACCCGCTTCGTTTAGTTCATGAATATGAACCGATGCATTGTTCACCGCCCGCTCGCCGAATGAGTAGCGGTCGTCGATTTGTGCAGTCGTCGATACGAGGACCTGCGGGAATGGTTCGCCCGCGACAAGGAAACTTTCGACGACATAATGTTCGGTGTAGCTGTCCTGCTCGTACGGTTCGCAGGCAGCGATAAACAAAATTGGCAGCAAGTAGAGTATTCGTTTCATAGTTCTAAAAATAGATTGTATAGTTTATAGATGGTAAAATCGGCAGTAACTGAACTTTTTCACGTCTAACCGGATTCTCATCGAAGTCGAATGAATAAAACCAGATGTTCCGCCGCGAATACAGGTTGATGATCTGTAATTGTAATTCGCTGTTCGCAATTCCGAAGAATCTTCCGTGTCTGGTGATGCTGACATCGAACCGGTGATATGCGGGCAGCCGTGAGGCGTTGACGTTTCCGACGATCAGATAATCGCGGTTTCCGATTTGAAACGGATCGTCGATAACCGCAGCTCTGCCGAGCGGTTCGGTGTATGCCTGTCCCGTTGCATAATTGAAGACTCCCGTGATCATCCATCGCCGGGAAAAATTATAATTCATTATGATATCCACATCGTGTATCCGGTCGTATTTTGGAGGATAATAGCTATCCCTGTTAAAACCCGGAAAACGCCGTCTTGTATTGCCCCACGTATATCCGATAAATCCGTTCAATCGTCCGACGGTGCGCTCAAGGAGTACTTCAATCCCGTATGCGTATCCGTCACCGAAGCGAAAGAGATCCTGGTAATCGAGTCCTGCAACGTCGCCGATACGGGGATCGAGTTCGAAGAGATCGTGCATCGTTCGGTAATAGCCTTCGACTTCGAGATTCCAATCGGGAGCGAATTCGTAGGTGAAGCCGAATCCGTACTGATCGCCCCATGCAGGCGGAACCCCTTCATCGGTTGTAAGCCAGACATCGAAGCCGGCGAACGCTTCGTTTGTGATAAGCGTGAGGAATTGATAATACCTGCCGTACACACCCTGCAATGTGACTTTATTGTTCAGATTGTATATTACCGACGCCCGCGGTTCGAAGCGAAGGTATTCTCCCCTTGTAAAATAGTTTGCGCGGAGTCCGAGTGTTAATGTAATATTATGCAGCGGTCTCCACCGGTCCTGCAGATAAGCGGTCGCATACTGTGTTTCGATATCGGATGACAGCGTGTTCTGTCCGTCGAATTCGTCATCGAGACGCAGCAAAAGATTACCTGCCCACGCACCGAACTGAACAGAGTGGCGCTGATTCGGTATCCAATCAAGATCAGCTTTAAAGGAATAATCATAAACACGATTGTTCCGGCTGAAATCCGTACCGCCGAATTCAAAGAACGGGTGGTTAAAATAATTTGAACCCGTGATAGTGATATTTGTAAACATGGTACGACTTATGATCCGTGTATAGTTGGCGCTGACGGTGCGGTTGCCGTATGCAAGATCGAGTTCGACATCGTTCCCGATCGGAAAGTTTATATAATCCCTGCCTGCATATAACGATACGCTAAAACGATCGTTGCTGCTTGCATCGTAATTAACTTTAGCGTTGACATCGTAAAAATAGAAACTCTCCGGTATGTCGTCAACCTGGCTGCGCAGCGCGGCAAGCAGCGGTTCAAGCGTCGATCTGCGGGCGGCGAACATATACGACCCAGATTCGGCCGGCAGCGGTCCTTCAATCGAAGCACGGCTGGAGAGCATGCCGAGACTGACCGTTCCCTGCATCTTATTTCTGTTTCCGTCCTTATTGTATATATCGACGACCGAACCGAGACGACCGCCGTATTCCGCCGGATAACCGCCTTTAAACAAACGCACATCCTTGATTGCATCGGGATTAAACGTGGAGAAAAAACCGAAAAAGTGTGTCGGGTTGTAAACCGTCGTTCGGTCGAGGAGAATCAGCGTTTGATCGGGGCTACCGCCGCGTATGTATAATCCGGATGAAAAGTCTGAAGCGGCTTTAATACCCGGCAGTACCTGCAGCGATCTGAATACATCCGCCTGAAATACTGCCGGCATCTGTTTGATAAGCTGAGTCGATACCTGTGAGATACCCAATCGTATTACTTCTTCCTCGAATGCGTCCGTTTCCACTATGAGTTCCTGAAGCATTATCTCTGACGGAACCAATGTAACATCGAGCCGTTTGCTTTCTCCCGGTTCGAGCGTAACCTCGATTTCTTTATTTGCATAGCCGATATAGCTGAATCGTATTGTATACGATCCGTGGGGGATGCGGCCGATCATATAATAACCCGATGTATTCGTACTCGCACCGATGGTCGTGCCTTTCAGAATAATATTGGCGCCGATGAGTGTTTCGTCGCTCGTTGCATCGGTAACGTATCCGCTTATAGTCGCCCGGTCGTTCGGAGGTTCAGGATCGGTAGAACCGGCAACGGTAATTACAGATAAAAAAAGAACGATAAGTAAAAATTTCATTCGTGTAACGTATATATTAAATGTCTTTTCCTGGATTATTCTGCTTTGCATAACAAATTTTTTCTATGTCTTAATATACATCGACTTTTACTAAATTGCAGCAATGATTCGGTGAGCGGTGCTATACGGTCGGTAAAAGGTTCCTATCAATTAGAGGGGTGTGAATTTATTTTTGGCTCCGATATTTTATTATCTTTTGAAGCTCTTCTACATCGGCTTTATCTTGCAGTCTACCGGTGAGCATTTTGTTAGTTACCAGATCATCCAGATGGATGAATCTTACCACCAAACCTCCGGAGAATTTGTAAATAATGCTTTTCTTTTTTGCCTCGTTATAATTCACCCCTGTTATTGCATTAAATATATCTACCTGTAAAGGTTCATCACCAATTTTTACAGCAAATGGATTTGAGAAATCGGATTTTCGAATATAATCGATCAACTCTGAACTCCACTTCAGTTTCTCAAACGCTTTTATGATTTTTCCTTTGTTATCCGAGGCAGGATTAATCCAGATATCAATATCTCCTGTTGTTCTACCGTAACCGTGAAAAATAACTGCATAACCGCCGACGATAAGATAATCGACATCGCAGGAATTGAACTCTTTTAAAACCTCTTCAAAGTTGTTTGCCAGTATCATTGGTATAGGGTTTCATTATTTTAAAGGTTTTAGAAACCGGCGGCCAGGTACCGTCTGTTTGCAAATACTCTCCGAATACTTGTCTGCGAAGTATTTCGATATGCTGTAACCGCTCGTCGTAACTCAACGATGCTCGTTCTTTATAGGTAAATTCTGCTGCCTCTTCAAAAGAACTGAATACCCGAATAGTCTTGTAAGCCACCTCCGGCTCCCGTACTTTATTATGATCTGCATCGGTCTGATTATTTCTTTTTTTTGTCATAAGATTATCTCGCCACTAAGACACAAAGGCACGAAGTTTTTAGATTTATGGTATAATGTATGTAAACTCTTGGATAAATGAAACAATCCGGAAAATCACTGCTGTCCCAAATAAATTTCTATTGTGAATATTTCCGGTAAATTCTGTTAGTATGAGCACATATTCTCGTATTAAAAATGCAGGGTACTATAAATCTATAGTTATACTTTTTCAATAAAGACTCATTTTATTATTTCCATACTTTCTTATGCTTAATATATTTGTTACTTTTCTTTTTGACGCCCAAAAGAATTGTTTTTTAATCACCGAAGGTAAAAGTAACCAAAAGTCCCGCTGTACGGGATGCCGCATCAATAATAGCTTTCAATAAATTTGAGCGGCAAAAAAGGCGCCGAAATCGAAACGCAACGATGGTTTGCCAACGCACATCCCGTTGATTCCCGTACTAAACAGCGGTACGGGAATCAAAACACACACCATCGTCTCCAACGCGCAACCCGTCGATTTCGGTTCTAAAAATACCAAGAATTTTATCGCATTTAAATTTTATTTTGGACAAGTGTGCCGGAAAATATAAATCGGTGAGAAAAAAACGGAAAGCTGCAATTGAAGAAAATTACTTCATTTTGGAATATTTACTATTTGCACATATAACGTTAATTCATTAAATTGTTAGATGATACTCGGATTTGCAGACAAAACAACCGAAGATATATTTAACGGTGTTGATTCGAAAGCCGCTCGACGACTCCCCACCTCAGTTAGGAAAATTGCGGTTCGGAAACTGGATATGCTCAATGCGGCTACTTCGCTTGGTGATCTGAGATCGCCGCCGGGCAACCAACTTGAATCACTAAAAGGTGATTTGAAGGGATATCATTCTATTCGGATTAATGATCAATACCGGATAGTCTTTAAATGGCAGGAGGGAAACGTTCAAGATGTATTAATTACAGATTATCATTAAAGAATTAACAGTTATGATACCTAAAAGAAGAAAACCGACTCATCCGGGAGAAATACTCCGTGAGGAATTTTTGTTTCCGATGGGATTAACCCAGGTTGAATTAGCAGAGAGAATGGGAGTCCCCGTTCAACGGATTAACACGCTTATTAACGGAAAACGCGATATGACTGCTGAGACAGCAGTACTGCTCTCTCGGGTATTGAAAACATCTCCCGAATTCTGGATGAATCTTCAGACTGCATGCGATCTCTATGAGGCAAAACGCGCGGTGGAAAATGCTGCGTGAAGACCCTTTCATTGTGTTGTTGCTCCGATAATCTTTCTCACGATTTCCGAAACAATATAGCTAAAATCCTTGGTGGGGTGTTTCTATCGTTATTATCGAAATATTCATTCAATGATACAATTCCCAATCCATATTGTGTAGCCGATCGGGTAAAATCCGATACATTGTGGTTGTAACAGGTAAGAATGTGTTGACCTTCTTCCGTATCGAACCGGGCTTTCGTTCCCGAATACTGTTTATACGGATGCAGCTCCCCGATGTATACATAGCCGTTTTGCACAACCGATCCGGATGCCTGATTAAAAATGTGATCGAGGTTTTCTACGTGCTCAAGGACGAGACTGAAGCTGACCAGATCGTATTGCCTATTCACAAAGTTCCAGGGTTGATTGATATCCGCCTGCATGAAATGCACCCTGTCTGATGACACTTTCTTTTTCGCTCTGGCAAGCATCTCTTCCGAAAAATCGACGGCGAGTACTTCATCCGCTTTTGTTATCAACCATTCGGTGTTTTTTCCCGTACCGCATCCGATTTCCAGACAACTACGAAATTCAATACGAGACAGCATATCTCTCAACGCGCGCGCCTCGAGATCGCGCGTCTTGTTTTCGTTTGTGTCGTACCGTTCGGCCCAGTTGTTGTATGATTGTCTTACGTTCATAGTGCTTTTTAAAAGCAGATGATAGTTAATGGTTATTGGTTAATGGTCATTACAAGCGATATTTTATTCACTTGCAATTATTTTCAACACCTTCTTTCGCGTTGCCAGGGTAAGGTTCTCCTTATTGAGTATTGTATGATAGCCCGGTTTAGTTTTATCTCAGGTAAACCTGAACAATATAGTAAATGTTCCTTGAAAATGAAATTTATTTATAGACAATTGAGCAAAGGCGTTTTTTATATTCTCTGTCGTGTTGGTATTACATTATTGTAAAATAAATTAAAATACTATTGACTTTTTCAGAGCAATATTTTATACTTCCTCTCAAGTAGAGTTGCAGTTTTTAATTCTTCTCGGTTGTCATATCAATTAGTTGTTTTTCTATAAACGTGATAAATCTATAAAATTACATGTATATTTTCTATTCCTGAATCAAAATCGTTCGGAGTGCACCAATGGAAACAAAAATATCGGATCCCGAATCTTTTCGATCAATAAAAGAAAGTGATTTTATCCAATTTTCGTGGTCGAAAGGATTGAAGCTGAATTTTGAAGATGAGCAGAATTCAATCACATTTGTGGCATCGTTGACCACAGGCAAGGAAAAAGTTATCCTCAATAATCAGCCGGTTTCACAAAAAAGAAGTTTTAGCCGGAAGTCGCAGCATAGATTCGAATATAATGGAAATGAATATAAACTCGAATTTAAAATGAAGAATTTGTTAAAAGGTGGATGGACCTGTTCTCTTACGAAAAATGATACGCTCATCGGTGAAATTGAGTGCAAAAATATACAGAGTGATCAACATTTTATAAAAAGACATCCCGAGCTGTTCGGCTGGATAATACTCGGCGCGGCGTTTGGTGCTGAATTAATCTCACTGACTGCATTGATAGTTCTGTTAGCTGCAGGTATTACCGTATCGACCTGGAACATGAGACGCTGGATGCGTTTTAGAAAACGGGAACCGTAAAATAACTGCACATAATAGCATTTCCATTCCCGTCTCGGAAAATTCTATTTTTTCATACTTTCCCAGGTACCCATTACATTTCCTTCCGTATCTTTGAAGTAGGCATAGTATCCCATATCGGGAACTTCACCTTTCGGAACGATTACTTTTCCTCCCGCCGCTTCTATCTTTTCAACGATTTAACATACATTCTATGAACTGGCAAGGACAAATCAAAAAATATTTTTCAAAATTCGTTAACATATCCTTGACAATATCAGGCAGATTATCTACATTTTTTTAGTACAATAATCCGGAGTGTACCTAAACATCCGAATGAGTACACAATGTAACCACCGTAAGAAAAATCTTCAGGGTAAAGTCTCCAGCCATACTTCGGGGATTAACAACCCTACGAATGTTGCCGCACGTTATCGATTAATAAAGTTCAAAAATAAAAACGACGGAAAGGTAGATAATCAGCAAATTGATAAATCATTTGTTTAAATACGAAACCGCAGACCCATTGGGTTTCGTAGCCCGATTGACAAACTTTAGTTGGGTTTTATACTGATCCGTACCGCGTACCGCGGCACGCGGTATAAACACACTTATAAGGAAATTATGATATTGTAAGTTATTGTCTTTATTTTAAATATGTTGGTTTCATTAAATGATTTTTGTATTTTTATAAGTACCCTTAATTCACATTCCGCGTCCCGATAGCTATATATCGGGATGCGGATCAATATAAACAATAGTTAACATTGAAATAAATTGCATAAATCCATAATAGTTGTATATTACGAAAGATATTTTGTGCGTTTTGGGAGTTTGAGATAAATGATAAATGAAGATAAAATTAAATTGGTCACAAAACAATTCAAACGAGCCGTTGAAAAGAAATACGACATTCTTGATATGAAATTATTCGGCTCTTCGGCCAGAAAAGATCAGTCGCAAGATTCAGATATCGATATAATGGTTAAATTACCAAAAGTCAGTCGTGATATTGAGGAGGATTTGTTTGATATTGCTTATGATCTTGAACTGGAACATGAGTGTCTAATTGATGTGATTGTGCTTTCTGAAGAATTGAATCATACCATTCCTTTATACCAAAACATCGAGAAAGAAGGCGTCGCAATTTGACCAATGATGAGAAGAAAACATTAATCAACTATCGATTAGAGCGCGCCAATGAATCGATTAAAGCCGCAGAATTGATGCTTGAGAATGAGATGTATATTCCAGCAATGAACCGTATTTACTATTCGATGTTTTATGCAGTTCAAGCGTTATTGATCCTCAAGGAAAGCGCCTTTTCTAAGCACGGGCAAGTGAAAGGATTTTTCAACAAAGAATTCATTAAAACAGGGGTTTTCCCAAAAGAATTTGGGAAGTTATTTAACACGGTTTTTGAATATCGACAAAAATTTGACTATGTCGATTTAATCATACCTGAAGAAGAATTGATATCAGATTACATAAACAAAGCCAATATTTTCATCCAAAAAATAACTGAATTCATCAAAGATCAATAACGTGCTTTATAGAATCGTAATCAAGTAAAAATCACGTTAAAATGCTAACCCTCTGCTGCACTTGACAGCAACAGCCGACTAGTTTGGCTGGTTTTGTGGGGGACTAGAACAA